>JACMOJ010000433.1 GCA_014378085.1 Burkholderiales bacterium
CTTATGCGTCAGACGAGTTCCAGAATTTCGCCAAAGCCTGGCCCGCCCCCGCCGCTGCCTCCCCCACCGCCACCGCCGCCACCGCCGCCACCGCCGCCACCAATTCAATTTCGAGCAAGTAGCCATTTCGAAATGTTCCGACGGGAATGATCGCGCGCGCCGGCTTGTGCGGCCCAAAGAACTTGGCGTACTCAGCGTTAACGCCCGCCCAATAATCTGTGCTGGAAACAAAGATGGCCGCCTTCAAAACGAGAGCACGTCGCGTCCCTGCTGCAAGCAAAATCGCCTCGGCGTTCAGCAGGCACTGATACGTCTGCTCTTCAATGGTCGGTGGCGTGTAATCTGGCCTGCCCGGCACACGCGGCAGTTGGCCCGAGACAAACACCAGACCGTTGTGGATGACCGCCGGCGAATAGTGGCCCGGTGGAATTGGTAGCGACGCATCGTTGACGAGTTTCATGTTTTTATCCAAGGAAGTTTATCGAGATCCACATTTCCGCCGGTGATGATGATGCCGACGCGTTTACCCATTACGTTCAGCGTCCCTTCCAAAATCGCTGCCAGCGGTGGGCAACACGATGGTTCACAGACAAATTTGCCGTAGTCCCAAATCATGCGCATGGCGCGAATGATGTTGTCCTCGCTCGCCACACCGATGCCGTCAACATTCGCGCGTATGTTGTCGAAGGTTCTCTCCGATAGCACCGTCAACAGCCCATCACAAATGGTCTGCGGTGTCTGGTTGGTCACCCGCACACCAGTGGCAAAGGACTTTGAGCCATCATCCGCGCCGCGCGGTTCACCACCGAACACTTTGATGTCGGGCTTCAAGCCCTTGGCGGCAATTGCCGTGCCGGACAACAATCCACCGCCGCCGAGCGGCGCGATGATGATGTCGAGGTTTGGAAGTTCTTCGAGCAACTCAATTGTCGCCGTTCCCTGACCGGCGATGACCGCATCGTTATCAAATGGATGGATAAGTTCGTAGCCGTGGTCGGCGATCAGCGCATTCACTGCAGCCTCACGGGCGGCGGTGTTGGGCGCGCAGTATTGAATGGTGGCCCCGTATCCTTGAATTGCGCGCTTTTTAGGTGCAGGCGCATTCTCAGGCACCACCACCGTCGCTTTGATGCCTCTCAAGCCCGCGGCCCAGGCGAGCGCTGCACCATGGTTTCCCGAAGAATGTGTCACCACCCCCCGTTTGGCCGCCTCATCACTCAGCGAGAAAATTGCATTACATGCGCCACGCGCCTTGAACGCACCCACCTTCTGAAAATTCTCACACTTAAAGAAAATTTCCGCACCGACCTCGCGATTGATGAAATCGCTCTTGATCACGGGTGTGCGATGAATGTATGGCTTGATTTTTTCGTGCGCAGCTTGAATGTCTCGGATAGTAACGGGCATGTTTAGAGAGAAAGTTAGACAAAAATGGAACTGCAAATAGCTGCGGCAGGTTGGCTAAAAAACGATTATTGGTAAAAAAAGCTTTTTTGCGTCGCAGAGTTTTCGCACTTGTCTGCGTTCGTCCGCGTTCATCTGCCTTTGTCCGCGTCCATCTGTCTTTGTCTGCGTCCATCTGCGTTCGTCCGCGTCCATCCGCGCTCATCTAGGTTTACAAGAGATGCTACTCGTCCTCCAACTCCGCAGCCGCAATTTCGACGTCCATTAATTCCATAGCGTCGCGCCCCTTCATTTTGGCCGCCTTCTCATAAAGTTTGGTTGCCTTGCCGACTTCTTTGTCACCAAACAGCATCAGCAAACCGTTGGCATATTCGATATTGGCGATCGGCGATTGCGGGTTCAGTTTGATCCCCGTTTCGTAGTGTTTAACCGCATCATCTTTGTTCGCACCATAGGTGAGCTTGCCGATCATCGCGCCCACCTTGTCGATGATCTCCGCATGGTAGGCACCCATTGCCGTGTGCGCATCAGCGTGTTTCGGGTCGAGCTTCAATGCGGTTTCCAGCGCATTCTTGATTTTGCCGCCGTACCCTTCTTTAAGCGCCTTCATCACCGAGATGGACTGTGAATAACGCCCCGCCGCGTAGGCATATTGGTAAAACGCATTCGTGTTCTTCGGCTCTGACGTCATCAACGCCTCCGCCAACTTCATTGCGTCCTGAAACAGCTTGATTTTGGCTGAATCATTTTTTTCCACATGATTGGCGTAAATCGATGTTGCCTTCACCGCTACCGCGTGTCCACCACCGCGCTCGGCGGCTTTCGCAAAATCCCCCGCGTGGAATGCGCGCCATGCTTCCTGCAAATCGGTGTCCTTTGGATAGGCCTCGTTGTCCCCTTTGTGCAAACCTTCCCACGCCTTCTTCAACGCATCGCCTGCATAAGTGACTGATTTGCTGGCTACTGGGGTCTTTGTCCATTTCGCGGTCATCATGTTCTCCGTCTTCTCGCTTTTGCGATTGTAATTTGCGGGTAGTGGGTAGTGGGTAGTAGGTAATGGGTAATGGGTAATGGGTAATGGGTAATGATGTTTAGCCTAGTCGCTATAAATTTCCATCAGGTGATCAAGATGCTCCTTAGCCCCACCACCAAGGTAGGGCGCGATCAAGCACATCACCTGATAAACGCCTCGCGTCAGGTGTTTCTCCGGATCATTTTGAATCCCCGCCCGATGTTTCAGATTCTCGTAGTTGAGCCAATAAGTGGCGACGACCAGAATATTCTCCGCCAACGCGTCGATGGCAGCCGGCGTGGCCTTCATGGCCTTTGCTTCCACGAGTGATTCACACATTAACCTGATCGCGTCACGCTTATGACCAATGATGATGTTGAAGTGGGATTTGAGCTTGGTGTCACGTGCAAGCAAATCGTCTAAATTTCGGTAAAGGAATCGATAGTGCCAGATGTGCTCGAACATCATGTGTAGGTACAACCACATGTCCTCCATCGCAGAGGCCGCGTCAGTGATAGCGAGGGGCGCGATATCGATTTTCTTTTCAAATTCCGCAAACAGATGCTGGATAATTTCGTCCTTATTGCGGAAGTGGTAATACAAATTACCAGGGGAGATGTTGAGCTCGTCCGCAATATGACCAGTCGTGACGTTCGATACCCCGTGTTGGTTAAACAAGTCGAGGCTAACCTTCAAAATCCGCTCACGGGTACGCGCGGAGCGTGATGGTAGCGGCGGCTGTGGTGCGGGGGGCGCGGTAGTAGGCATGGCGAAATATTACACCGTGCGGCGCAGACCTTCGGCGGATCGCGCTCTTGCACGATCCATATTTTGCAGAGACGCCTGTTAAGCCTTAGCGCGTCCTCGCGCAACGAATTTTTCCAACTCAACAATTGCGTCGGACAGATCGAGGGTTGCCCCTTGGAGCCTTTCGTCTTTTGGCAACTGCCGTGGCCGTTTGAATAGGCCCGTCTCAAGCGTGCGCTTTTCGTCGCGCAGAACCGCGAGGTTCAACGTGATGCCATACTTCGCAAAAATCGGCTCCAACTCATGTCGGCGCTTCAACAAATCGTGGCGCGTCCGCTGATAAGCGTGTTCACAAACGCGCTTACGCGTCGCGTACGAGAATAAATTGGTGAAAAAGATTTCGGCGTCGTCGCTGGCCGGCTCAAACAAGACCACATCGCGATCCTTGTACTGCGTAAGGTATTTCTGCAGCCCAACCTGCATTCGCGAATGAATAATGGCGCGAAAGGTCTGCGACAGCACGGTCGGCAAGCCGCCCTCGGCGAGTTTCTTAAGTTGTCTACCACCTCTGCGCTTGGCGTGGTTGGCATCGAACGGCACCAGCGGATTCACACATAAAACTAGCGATGCGCCCTCTTCCAGCGCGACCGACGCATTCAGTGTTTTTTTCAGCGCACCATCGACGTAATAGTGCCCACCGATCTCGACCGGGGGGAATAGCCCCGGCAGCGCCGCAGAGGCCTGCACCGCTTGTGAAATAGGGATGTGGTCATACCCTGGGCTGCCGAAGCGAATCGACTCGCCGGTATCAAGATCAGTCGCAATCGAATAGAGCTTCTTATTCAGCTTGCGAAAATCATCTGTCCGCCCGGGTTGGCTGAAGGTCTGATGCAAAAACTTCCGAATGGCGTTGTTTTCAAAAATACCGGTCGGCAATACCCGCGCGAGCGGTGCAAAACTCTCAAGCGCCGCGCTGGAAAACGGATGCCGCACCTTTTTGCCCATATAACGGAACAACGCCTCGGCAAACAAGGGCGGCAACATTTTCGCGCGGTGAAAGTACTCGCGAAACGCCGGGCGCAGAAAAACTTCTGGCTTCAGAGCGCCGGTTTGTTTATCGGTCGCCTTATTTTCGATAAAGAGGCGAAAGATTTCAACCGGTGTCAATTTATTAGCGAGCCCGGCAGAAATGAAACTACCCGCCGAAACGCCAACGTAGACGTCCATGTCGTTGAGGTCTAGGCCGTCAAGCGCCTCGTCGAGCGCCATCAATACGCCAATCTCATACATCGCTCCGAGTGGCCCGCCACCCGCGAGCGCCAGCCCGATCTTTGGCTTCTGCGCGGGTGTTTTCTTGGCCGATGCGCGCTTTGGGGCATTGATTTTATTGCGGGTTGATGACTTTTCAGCCACGCTCACTCCGAAGAACAGTTGATGTTATGTTTTTGTCGATGTGAAAAAGGGAACATCTGCGATGTCCCCTTTTATTGTTTCATTCTACCTGCCGCGCAATAACGCTATCTGCGTCGCGCAGCAGGTTGATGCATTTGCTAGGCGCGAACGCCGCGACGGTTGAGCTGATTCAATGCCTTCTGCAAATCTGCCATACGCGCTTGCAGCTCACGCACATTTTGCGCAGATGGTACGCCAAACGTGTTGAGCGTTCTGGCGACACGCGTCTCGAACACGTGCTCAAGCCGCGTCACACCTTCCTTGGCATTGGCAACAGCAGCATCAATCGACTTTGCCACGTTTTGCTTCAACGCCTTCTGGCTCTTCTTCGCAAACGCCTTCACTTCTTTGGCGGCACCACTGGCTTGCGCTTGCGCAGTCATGGCGGCTTTGTTTTGAATCTTTTTGCCTTCACGTGCGAACATGCCCGTTTTGGAAGCCAGCGTGTCAGCGGCTTCGCTGGTCATCGTGCGCAGGGCTTCCGCCTGCTTCGAGATGGTCGCATAAACATTCATCGCTTCGTCCTGCGCGCGCTTCAACGCAGATGCGCCAGCACCAATTCCGGCAAGCGCGACGCTACGCGCCGTCATGGGTACACGGGCCGCAGCGATTTTTTTGGCCGCGGGTTTGGTGGCTGGTTTGGTGGCTGTTTTGGTACGCGTCGTACGTTTGGTAGTTTTTGGTGCCATATGAAACTCCTTGGATGATTGCGCCGAACGATCAACCGACAAAGTGCCGAGGCGCGGGATGAAATGCAACAGTTGGAGTCTAGACGCGGGGATTAGAGGATTCACACTAAAGGCTAACGCATTTTCATTGCGGAAATTGACTGAACACTATATTCGACGGCACTTTTCAGCATTTTTTGCCTGGAAATACCCGCCGAATATAGGCTTTGCTAACGCGAAATGACCGCCGCCCGTTTGCCAAACGGCCCATCGACAACGCTTGCCGCCGGACCAACCCGTCCACCGCGTGCGCGGCGGAAGCGCCGTGTGAGCGCGGCCCAGGTGCGGCGTGAGCGCAGTGGAAGCGCGGTGTAAACTTAGCCGGTGTGCATCAGCTGAAAAGCAAGACCAGCACACTGCAGCAGCAAACAATAATTAGACCAACTGCAACGTTTTCGAGGAGCTATTCCATGACTTATTTTGTCACTGGCGCGACAGGTTTCGTCGGCAAGTTTTTAGTCACCAACCTGCTAAAACGGGACGACGGAAAAGCGGGACCGATTTACGTCCTCGTTCGCAAGCAGTCGGTAAAGAAACTCGACGCCAACATCGCTTGGTGGGGCCTCGACGCGAAAACCCAAAAGCGCATCGTTCCGATCGTGGGCGACTTAAGCAAACCAAAGCTCGGCATCGCACCAGCTGACCTCACCAAGCTCAAGGGCAAGGTTAAACACTTCTTCCATCTCGCTGCCGTTTACGATATGGCAGCAGACGCGGCGTCACAAAGTGTGGCCAACATTGACGGCACCCGCAACGCGGTTGAACTCGCCGAGGCCATCAAAGCAGGTTGCTTTCACCACACCTCTTCCATCGCCGCTGCCGGGCTATATGACGGCACCTTTCGTGAAGACATGTTCGAAGAAGCGGAAGAACTCGACCATCCTTACTTCCGCACCAAACATGATTCTGAGGGCATTGTTCGCATCGAATGCAAGATACCGTGGCGCATATATCGCCCCGGCATGGTGGTTGGCCACAGCAAGACGGGCGAGATCGATAAGATCGACGGGCCGTACTACTTTTTCAAGTTTATCCAAAAGATGCGCAAGATGTTGCCGCAGTGGATGCCAACAGTTGGTATCGAAGGCGGTCGCATCAACATTGTGCCGGTCGACTATGTGGTGGATGCGATGGACTACATCGCACACAAGAAGGGACTCGACGGCGGCTGTTTCCACCTGACTGATCCCGAACCGATGCGTATCGGTGAAATCTTGAACATGTTCGCCAAAGACGCGCATGCGCCGCAAATGACGATGCGCTTGAATGCCAAGATGTTCAGCTTCATGCCGGACTACATTTTGCAGGGCCTGATGTCAGTCGCCCCCGTGCGTCGCGCGCGAAACCAAATCCTAAATGACCTCGGCATTCCGAAGGACATCTTTTCGTTCATCTCCTACCCGACGCGTTTTGATAATCGCGACACCGTCAAAGCCCTTAAAGGCTCTGGCATTTCCGTGCCGAAGTTGCAGGATTACTCGTGGCGGCTGTGGGATTACTGGGAGCGTAACCTCGACCCGGATCTATTTATCGATCGCACCCTGCGCGGTAAAGTGGAAGGCAAGGTGGTGGTGGTCACTGGCGGCACGTCCGGCATCGGTGAAGCCACCGCGCTCAAAATGGCAGAGGCCGGTGCTAAGGTCGTGATCGTTGCACGCGACCCCGAAAAAGCCAAAGAAACGCTCGCCAAAATCAAGGCCGCTGGTGGCACCGCTAAGTTTTACTCTTGCGATCTTTCTAGCTTAGACGATTGCGACAAGTTAGTCGTCGCCGTGCTGAAAGACTTCGGCACCTGCCACTATCTAATCAACAACGCGGGTCGCTCGATTCGTCGTGGCATCGCTAATTCATTTGATCGCTTCCACGATTTTGAGCGCACCATGTCGTTGAATTACTTCGGCTCACTGCGCCTCATCATGGGTTTTTTGCCGGCGATGATGAAGCAGAACAGCGGGCAAATCATCAACATTTCGTCAATTGGCGTTTTGACACAAGCGCCGCGTTTCTCAGCCTACGTGGCTTCCAAGGCTGCGCTCGACGCGTTCGCGGGATGTGCCGCATCGGAGTTTGTGGACAACAACATCCACTTCACCACCATCAACATGCCGCTGGTGCGCACACCGATGATCGCACCAACCAAAATGTACAACTCAGTCCCGACCCTATCGCCGGAGCAGGCTGCAGACTTGGTGGTAGAAGCAATCGTCTACAAGCCTGTTCGAATCGCCACGCGCTTGGGTATCGCCGGCGCTGTGCTGCACGCTGTCTCACCGAAGCTCACCCAAATTATTCTGAACGCCGCGTTCCGCATGTTCCCGGATTCCACCGCCGCGC
Organism: Burkholderiales bacterium; assembly: GCA_014378085.1. The sequence goes on from JACMOJ010000433.1 coordinate 7,678, forward strand.
AAGGCAAAAAAGGCGAAGCCGCGAAGGAAGTGGAAATGACGCCGGAAGCGGTGGCGTTTGCGCAAATTACGCAGGGTATTCACTGGTAGCCTGAGAGGCGGTAGGCGGTAGGCGGGAGCCGCCTAGAGCGGGATGCGTTACTGGTTTAGCGCTCCCGCTTCTTTCCAATCACTTCGCCAAGTCGCACACCATCTGCAGAATCACTAGTCAGCACCGCGAGCCTTCGCTCACGGGTTTCTTCGCGTTTAGCACTCACGACATAAAAAGTGCTCCCCTGTTTGTAGCCAGGTGGTTGCTTTTCCCAGAAGGCCCATGCGGCTTTGTTTGCCTTAAATAACTTTATTTGTTCGGCGGAAAATGTTGCAGGCTCTTTCTGCTCAAACGCATAGATGACGGTCTTGCTGATGCGACGAGCCGCAAACGCCGCAAGGCCTGCGGCGGTCATTCGCCCTGCAGCCGCCAATCGCTCCACGTATCTCACGTTTACCAAGCTCCAGTTTGTCGTCAAGTTTATTTATGACACCATCAATCCATCCGAAACACAGCGCCTCATCAACCGCCTCTGCGTAGTTCATCACCACTTTGCCGGACGCTTTTTTTATAGTGCGACACGTAAAGCTCGGTCGCCGACGCATGGTTGTTCGTGAGCCAGACGCGAAATGCAGCGGCAGTCTTAAATAGTCGGGGTTGTTTCAACGCAGCATCCATGGTTGAGTAGCGTACACACCCTAAACGAGCAGCGTCAATTGGTGAACTGCCGATGCGCTAAAAATGCTCATCACCTCCCAAACAAACCAGAGACAATCCTTTTGAATACCACCTGTCAAACCGAAGAAGACATTGCAGTAATTCTGACGCTCGCAGCAGGCCGCGCTGCCGCCAAGGCGCTTCCCTACGCGGGCGAAGTTACGCCGCTGGAGGCGTATCAATTGCAGCAGGCCGGTGCCAAGGTCATCGACGTGCGCTATCCGTTTGAACACGAATATGTAGGCCGCGTTGTCGGGTCGCACTTAGTGTCTTGGAAACTCTATCCCGAGGGCAGCAACAACCCGAAGTTCGTCGAACAACTCCGCGACGTGGCAAACCCGGATGACGTAACGCTATTGCTTTGCCGTAGCGGCGTACGTTCGCATGCTGCGGGCATCACCGCTGCCGAAGCTGGCTTCACCAAGGCCTACAACATCATCGGCGGATTCGAGGGCGACCTAGATGCCAGCGGCAAACGCGGCCAAATTTCAGGCTGGCGGCATGCGGGGCTCGATTGGGAACAGTCTTAGCGTCTTGATGCCGTGGTGTCTTAACATCTTGGTGCCTTGGTGCCTTGGTGGCTTGGTGTCTTAGCGCCTTGGTGCCTTGGTGCCTTGGTGCCTTGGCGTCTTAACGTTTACCCATCACCGCTTTCACCCGGTCTGGGTAATCACTGATGATGCCGTCAACCTTTAACGCGAGCATGCGCTCGATGTCTTTGGGCTCGTTGACCGTCCACACCACCACCTTGAGCCCGAGTGTTTTGGCTTCGGCGATCCTGGCCGGTGTCACATCCCCAAAGTAAGGCGACCACACCGCGCCACCGGCCGCCTTCACCATGCGTGGCACAGAATTGCCATATTCCATCGCATTGCGCCCCGCCGTCCACGCAGAGCCTTCTCGATTGCCCGCCCCGATGTTGTCCATCCACTTTTGTTGCGCGGAGAGATAGACGGTCGGGATTTCCGGTGCCAGCCGTTGGCTGATTTGTAACGTGCGCCAATCAAAACTTTGCAAGGTCACACGCGCGGCCATGCCGTGCTCACGAATCACCTGCAACAAGCTCTCGACAAAAACTTGCGGGCTGACGGTCTCGCCACGTGCCATCGGCGACAGCTTGGTCTCGATGTTAAAACGCACTTGCTCTGCACCACGCGCCTTGGTCAAGGCAAACAGCGCCGCCAACGTCGGGATACGTGTGCCATCGAGCGGCTGCTGGCTCGCGAACCGTTTGGCGTATTCGGTTCCCGGTTGGATGCGGCCCACATCGAATTGCTGAAGCGCAGCAAAGGTCAGGTCAACGATGCACGTGCCATACTTATTGTCATTCGATGTTGGGACAATCCAAGCGCCAGTTGCATCACGAACAAAGTCGGGGTTTAGACACGGATCGTGCGAGATGACCACCACACCATCTTTGGTGATGCCGGTATCGAGCTCAAGCACGTCAACACCGATGTCGAGCGCTTTGGCAAAGGCCGGAATCGTATTTTCGGGGAGCAAGCCACGCGCGCCGCGGTGCCCCTGCACTTCTACCAGCGACGTACAGCCTGCCAGATGAATAACCGCACAAACACTAATAACCACGGGCGTATTCAGCCAAAATTGTCCGAAGACGCCCATGGATAAACGACTTTTAGAATCGCTACTTGGCAGATGACGCTTGGAACTTTGTCAATGTCGGCGCTGGCACAAATGGCTTTACCCCAAGCGCACTGTAGATCTCGGCGGGAAAGTGAATTGCGCCTGACTTCATCACCAGACTTACCTTACGGATGTCGCTGATGTTTTTGGTGGGGTCGCCTTCGACCAGAATGAGGTCAGCGTCTTTACCGACGGTGATAGAACCCGTACGTTCGAGCACCTGCGAATACTTCGCACCATTCCAAGTCGCGATCTTCAGCACTTCTGGCGGCGGTATGCCGGACAGTACATACAGTTCTAACTCGCGGTGCAACGTAAACCCGGCAATATCATCCGTACCAGCGAGTAATGGAACGCCAGCATCGTGCATCAGTTTCACAAAGCCCATCAGTTTTTCGTAGGACTTCTTAAACGCGGCTTCATTTTTATCCGTCACGTCCATCGAATTCGTTAACCAAGCTCTGCGAATCGCGGGTGGTACGTTATTGGCCACGTTCTTAAAAGATGGATTCGCTGCACCTTGGCGTTGCAAAAACATTGCCTCAAATGCGGTCATGGTGGGGTCGACCGCCGTCTTGCGCTCAACCAGCAGCTTGATGAAGTCCTTCACCTGCGCTGACTCAAGGTCAATTTGATTCGCGTTGTCACCAACAAGATAGAAACGCAGCAAGGTGCGTGTGTCGTCGTCTTTTTTCACCAAGAAATTGAGGATGACTTGGTTGATATGTTGAATCTCATCAAACCCGGCGCGCACCGCCTCCTCGGCGCGCATAAAGGCGGGGATGTGCCCACTCACGCGAATGCCGCGCTCTTTAGCGTAAGCCGTAATCGGCGCAATCCATTCAGGACGCATCGAGTTGTAGAGCTTGATCTGCCGAAACCCCTGCTGGCTATAGAAATCAATCGCACGTTTGGCTTCATCAACGTCCTTTACGGTAATGCCGCCGCTCGCCTTGTATTGGCTGTCGCCTTCAATAAAGCCGGTCGGCACGATGTGCGGGCCAATCGATTCACCGGCGTCAATGCGTGTCGTCAGCTCTGCCAAGGCTTTGTTGATGTTGCCCATATCACGCAGCGTCGTCACACCACCGGCGATTTGTAGCACCGAATCCCACGGGCTGGTGTGTCCGTGCATATCGAACAATCCCGGCAGCAGCGTGCGCCCGGTTCCGTCAATTACGGTCGCATCGTCGCGCATTTCTGAGTTGGGCGGATAGACAGCAGCGATCTTGCCGCGATTTACATAGACGTCCGACGGGCCACGCATCTGCGCGGCTTCTGCATCAAACCAACGTACGTTGCGGAATACGGTGATGCCACTCGGTTTTTTGACCAATTTTTCTGCGAGCTTCTTGAGCGTGATGCCGTCTGCGTCAAGCTGCGTTTTCAAGAGCGCATCTGCGTTGGATTCCCAGCCGGCTTCGAGCGCCGAAAATCCTGGTGAGACCACGCCCAACATGCCCGCCGTTGACGGTGCGGCCGTCTTCCACATCCAGACGTAACTTGGCTCCAAACCAAAACCTGCGATGGCATACAGCGTCACCGGCCTTTTCAGCTTAACGTTAGTCACGGTCGAGTCAAGAATTTTTGCGATCGACAGCTGGCCGCTTGGCAAC
>JACMOJ010000434.1 GCA_014378085.1 Burkholderiales bacterium
CGTTGGACTGTGCCGATCTGCTCGGCGTCATGGCCTTCTCGCAGTTGACGTGGCGCAAGTCACTGCGCGATATCGAGGCTTGCCTGAAAGGCAATCATGCCAAGCTGTTTCTGCGCACCGAACCGATCCGAACTCCGAGGGCGAAGAACGATTAATCGCCTTAGCCCTCGGAAACGCCGGGCACGTTTTGGTTGTGAGCTACACGTTGCGAGATAATGAGATTCATCCCGTTTCCCCGCAGCATGCCACGCGTCGAGAGGTTAAAGCATATGCGAGCTGAATACGATTTCTCTAAGGCTATACGGAAACCACTCATTCCCATTAAAAGCAAAACACGAATTTCAATCTTCATTGATAACGCCGTGCGCGACGCGTTTCGCTTAAAGGCTGAAAACGCTAGGGTTGGCTATCAAACGATGATGAACGAAGCGTTGAAGCAATTTCTTGCTGAGTCGAGTCGTCCAATCACGTATGCATCGCTTCGTCAGATACTCAAGGAGGTGTTGCCGACGCCTCAAAAACGGCCAACAACTGGCGTAGCGGGGACGGCCCAAAAGCGCGCAGCCCGTTAGCTCGAATGCAAGGCCGCAGGAAATACACGCTCCCTCACCATCACCCGACCCAGGAGTTTCTATGAAGCGAGTCACCGGCATTGGCGGCATCTCATTCAAAGCGAAAGACGCACCTGCGTTACAGGCTTGGTACAAGCGGCACCTCGGGATCGATGTCCAGGAATGGGGTGGCGCGGTATTCACCTGGGCGGACGATGATGGTAAGCCGGTTGCAGGAACAACCATTTGGTCCGTTGGTTCGGCGGAAGGTGACCAGTTTGCCCCCAGCACAGCAACGTTCATGGTCAATTACCGGGTAGAGGATCTCCACGCCTTGGTCAAAGTATTGCGCGAAGAGGGCTGCAACGTACTCGATAAGATCGACGACTCTGAGTACGGGAAGTTTGCCTGGGTCATCGATCCAGAAGGCAACAAGGTAGAGCTTTGGCAACCGCCCTTAGGCCAATGACCAAAATAGACGTCTAAGTGTGAATCTGCGGTCTAACCCTTGCAGCGAGCATTCGTTTGCTGGTGAACCTAAATACGTATCGTGGAAATATGACTTCAACCGCTCTCCTCGTAATCGACATTCAACAAGCCGCCTTCAACGGCGTCTTCTGCCCACCCATTGATCGCGCCGAAACGCTCGTCGTTAACGCGCGCGCGCTGGTAAACGCAGCCCGTGACACCGGCACGCCCATCATTTTCATCCAGCACTCTGAAGGTAAAGGAGAACCCTTCGAGGAGGGCACGTCACACTGGGAATTCCATGAGCAGCTCACACCGCGTGCCGGTGAGCTTGTGGTCAAAAAATACGCATCCAGCGCGTTCGAGAAAACCGATCTGGACGCAATGCTGGCTGCGCTCGGGGCCAGAGACCTCGTCGTCTGCGGCCTGCAGAGTGATTTTTGCGTGAGCAATACTAGCAAGTCGGCACTTGCGCTGGGCTACGGCGTGCGCGTCGCGAGCGATGCCCATAGCACTTGGCCGTCCAACGGCCAGACGCCCGAGGTGATTGTGGGCGACGTGAACAATGACTTGCAATCTCTTGGCGCGGTGCTTGAGTCCACGGCAGAAATTGCCGGGAAGTGGCGCGCGCGTTTATCGTGAGCTCACTATCTCGACCCCCGGTGAACGCCGCAGTTGAAAACCCAGCCACCGTACTCACCACGGATCGTTTGACAATCCGTCGCATGCGCACGGATGACGCGCAGGCGTATTTCGCCATCTTTTCTGATCCCGCCGTGATGCGTTACTGGAGCTCGCCGCCGCTGGTGGATATGGTGGCGGCTGAACAAAAAATTGCCGGGATTCTGGCGCATTATGAGAAAGGCGATCTATTCCAGCTTGCGGTAGAGCGCCAGTCAGACAGGCTGATGATCGGCACCTGTACGCTGCATCAAATCCACCTGCAGAATCGCCGTGCCGAGGTCGGCTATGCGCTCGGCAGTGCCTTCTGGGGGAACGGCTATCTTGTCGAGGCGATGCATGCACTGATCGATCATGCGTTTGGTGTAATGCAATTGCGTCGGCTCGAAGCTGACATCAATCCGCGCAACGAAGCATCGGCCAAGTCGCTTGAACGCCTCGGCTTTAAGCGGGAGGGGCATCTGCGTGAGCGCTGGATCGTGGGTGGTGAAGTATCAGATAGCGCGTTGTATGGATTACTCGCCAGTGAGTGGGCGAGTAAACAGCAATCTCAACTCAATCATAAGTGAGAAGTAAGTGAAACTGTCCATTTTTGTCGTCTCGCTGGCGCTTTCGTCGGCAATGTGTTCGCTCAGCTAACGCCGGCGGCAGTAGAAACCACGGGATGATGTAAAACGCGGTGAGATACCAGTGCGTTTCAAAAAATGCCCAGCCGCGTTGCTGATGTACCGACAGATAAAGATAGTCGAAAGCGAACAGCGGCACCGACATGTAAAACGCGATCCACATCGCGCGGCGCCAGGCGTGCTGAGGTGCCCGTGCGCACCGCCGCCAGCCAAAGTAGCCTAGCGCAACTGCCGGCACAATTTCACCGAAAACAATAATCAACCAAAGCGGTGTGGTCTGGAAATAGTTGCTCGGCAATCCGAGAATGAAAAACAAGGTCCACCAGGTGGTGGCGAGGCATAAGAGATGCCAGTGTTGGTTGGGACGCGTTGATTTTTCCACTTCTCGTATGGTGCTTTCAGCTGTTTGCAGCTTATTGACCCGGCGTGTGCTCTTGTTCACTTTGGCTCCTTGCCTCCGGCCACGGGGAAAGCAACCATGTCAATCGGAAAGTGGAAAAAGAGGGCGATGCACAAGTGACAAAACGCCCACAACGTCGACTTCCCGTCCGCCAACCCCACCCCAGCCCTCCCCTTTACAGGGGAGGGAGCAGTTAGAGCTAGCGTCGATGTTAATGCTAGCTCGAACACTCCTTCCCACGGCGACAAGGTTGGGATGGGGGCGATGCTTGCCAAGATTCCCCTGATTGCCTTTGGAAAGAAGTGAACTAATGAATCCGTGTCCAGGCCGCGCAAAATTCGAAGCATTTATAAAGTGCCGCGATCCGAGTCGATCAACCAGGCAATCACCGCGATCACCAGACAAGCCAGGGCGAGCAAATCCACATTGAAGACCGTCGCAATATTCGCGTTGTGAGCGCCCCGCGGCCAGGCCAGCCACAAAAACGAGACGACGCTGATAAAACCGGCAATTAACGCCACTGGCAGCATTTCCGGCCGAAATGCCGCGAATATCAGGAATAGTCCCAGCATGCCAAACAGCACCGCGCGATGGCGCATCAATACGACCAGATTGGCGTCGGTAAATGCGAGCCCATAAAGTCGCGCGAGGTGCCCAGCACCGAGCACGCCTGAAAGCGGCAGTAAATGAATGATGCCGACGATCACCAGCATCGCTGATACGAGGTGGCGCATGCCTAGGCCTTCAGCGGCACATAAATCGCTGTGAGTAATTCTGCAGGTGGCGTGGTGCGCGCATCGTTGAGATATTCCTCGAAGGCAGGCTGATTGTCCGGCTCCTCGCCCGAAGTCGGCAGCCATTCGCCGAACAGCCATTTATAAGGCTTCTCCAGATTCGAATACGGCCCCTTGTAAACCAGCATCGCACAGCGACCACCCGGCGTGTGCAGCACGCGATATTCTTTTGGCACCGGTACACCTTCGGCGA
>JACMOJ010000435.1 GCA_014378085.1 Burkholderiales bacterium
ACCCACGCTGGCCAGCTAGGTACGCACGCGAACCTGCTCAAAGAGTTGGCTGAGGGTATCGGCACCCTTAAATCAGCCCTGACAGAACTGAATCGCTGGGATTCGACACTCGTCATGACCTACGCCGAATTCGGTCGTCGCCCGAAGGAAAATCAGAGCGGCGGTACTGACCACGGTACGGCAAACGCACATTTCGTTACCGGCGGTAAAGTTGTAGGCGGCCTGTACGGTCAAGCCCCCGAATTGAACCGCCTCGATGGCAGCGGAAATCTTCCCTTTACGGTTGATTTCCGAAGCATGTACGCCACTGTGATCGATAAATGGTGGGGGCTCGATTCGAGCAGCGTTTTGCAGGGTAAATTCGCGCCGCTCGATTTTGTGAGAGCCTAAATCGACTTGTGACAGACCCGCCCCAATATGATGTTAAATCCAGCACCAGCGGGCCTCCCAGGCCGTTCTGCCGCCAGGAGCCGCACCGATGCTGGTGTTGCAGGTTTCGTTACAGTGCCCCGTAATTGAACGTGCTGAGCTTCAACGGTTTGGCATCTGCCGGGATCGCTAGCTGTATCACCTGTGCTTGCGTGATATCCGCTGTATGCGGCACGCCATCACCGTTGTGCGTGCACACCGCGACGAAGTGCGTGCGGATGCCACGGACGTTGTACTTGACTTGCGAAGTCGTGATGCGCGGGATAGTGCTGCCGTCGCCTTGTAATTCGTAGTCAGTTTGTACCGTTGCGCCGGGTGACACTTTGGTGGCAGCGGCACTACAGGGTGAGGTGTTTGCAGCCAGGTTCATCACTACATTGGCACCCGCCGGGATCAGGGTGCCGAGGCGGTTGAAGTTCTTGTTTGCGGGAACAGCGAACCCGGCGACGGCGGTATTGGTCACTGTGCCGAATTTCATCGCAAAGTTCACACCGAAGGGTTGAAAGCAGCCATTGGCGAGTTGATTGGTCAACCCGTCGATGCAGCTCGGTGGCTGGATTTGGCTGCGTAACGCGGCACCAGCAGGTGTTGCGGCATTGATCTGGTCGCGGGTGTAGAAACCGTTGCCAATGTGGATATAGTCGCTGGCGTTGAGGTAGGAGAGGAAGGTTGGTTCAGAGATGTCGAGGGTCTCCACGACGACGGCATCGGCTTCGCTGCCGAGGACACCGCGATAGACGACTTGTAGTTTCACATCGGTGGCGTTGATGGGCAGTTCCTGATCGAACTCGAAGGTGAAGGTCTGGGCGGTGGTGGTGATGGGGATGGCAGCACCGAGCAAGTTGCCCCCGGCATCCTTGACACGGCTGCTGACGACGATCTCCTCCACCGTCGAGCGGTTGGCTACGTAGTCTGCGGTGTTGGCCAGTTCATTGGCAAGGTCGTCGGTGTGTTTGGTGTTGCGGTAGAACTTCAGGACAGCGACCAAGGTGCCACCGGGCGCGGTCATTGACTGCGGCACAGCGACGCCACCGCCGGAAGGCGTGATGTCGGGCGTGGCGTTGCGAAGTTTGAGCTTGATGGATTTGAAGCCTTTGAAACCAGTGGTTGTGTCGGTGGCAGTTTTGCCTGCGCCGCTGAAGTCGAAGTGGTCGACGAGTGAGTAAATGCCTTCGGCGGGCGGGGTAATTTCGAGTTGGCCGCGGAAGAAGTAGTCGATGAGACCGGCGGAGTAGGCGACGGCGCGGGGGATGAGAAGATCCCCCTGGTCAACCAGTACGCAACGACCGATAGTCCACTTGGAGGGCAGTAGACCTCGATTTGCCATGCGAATCGGCCTAGAGGGGACACCGGAAACCGAGTCCGGCACGCTGGCCCATGCGTACGTAGGCAAGCCCATTTGCAAACCTGGACAGGGTGCCCCGCCGACAGGCGTATTTATGGCTGAAATCGTGTACGCACTTTCCATGTTGACGGGACGTGGTAATCCGTTGGAGGGATCGCCCAGACTCTGGTTTGGCGTAAAAAAACCTCGACTCGAGTAATCTGCCAAGCCCTTACCGATATTGACGCTATCCGCGCCTGCGGCGGTCGACCAATAATCAGAGTACCGATTGAAGCGCGGGATCGGATACGCAACGTTTAGCGGAAGCGGTGGAAGGGACTCAATGGTCAGCGTGGTGCCTTGGAATTTGAATGTTCTATCTCCTACCGCGCGCGCCTCCATGTATGTCTCGACTGAAACCGGATCACTCGGGGGATGGGGTTCGTTTCGGGTATGTTGCGGCTGCGCCATGTCCTGACTCAAATGCAGCACGTCACCGAGCGCGCGAAAGGTGGTTGCCCAGTAGGCGTTGCGGACTTGCGTGGGCGTATCGCCGCCAATACGCGCCGCGGGCGTTCCGTCTCTATTCAACAGCGTCAGTGCGCGCCACATTGCCTCGCGAGCAGAAAACACCGTGAAGTGGTTACGGTAATTAGGCGCAGCCTGTACATTTGCAGAAAAAGCATTCTCGGTGCCGATAGCCCAGTCTACCGCTGTAAAGTTGAAATCCTCGCAATAAAAGTACGCCAAATTGAAACCAAAGGGCGCAACTAACGCATTGCGCGTAAACGGGTTAAGAAAGTGATTGCATAGGCGATTGATATTTCCGGCTGGATCCTTATCGTCCAGTGGTTGACCATATTTGTAGGCGCCTGCTGCAGTCGTTATGTCATCTTCACGAATTGCACCGCGCATGAGCCAGCCGCGGATGCGAAGCCTGTCTGGTCGCAGATCCAACATTAACTTGGCTTCAAAATTGTTAGCGCTTCGGCGATTGGTCGCGGAGCTCGTGAAGTCGTAGTAGTTTTCGCCGAATGGGTTTGCAATATCAAACAGTCCAAGTCGTTGGATCAAGCCAGACGATGTTCCAAGCGCTGACGACGCGTAAGCTTGATTCGTCAGTACGCCATGCGTGGCAAGTTCGAAGGCATTTGCCGACGGAAACATTGAATTGAGGCCAAAAATACACATCGAAAGTAACATTTTTTTATTCATGGTCTGCCTGTCTTCATAAGAGTAGCCGTATATGCGTCATCGCCGATCTCCGCCGCCAAGCGCCGCCCCTGCAGTCTTGTCAAAAGCAGTTTTTCGGTCGGGGTGCGTGCGAGAAGTGTTGCTTCGTCTAACTGTGCTTGATAAAGCGGTACGAGCTTGTCTCTCCTCTCTGCCTCAGTCGTGCAGAGCTCGTATCGAGGAGGCATGAGACTCTTCAACCGCTGCTCCACCGTGCCCGTGATCCGCCGCATCCTGATGACCGCACCTGTAAAGTCATCATTAGTAAAATTTTCGTACCCCGCAAAATAGAATTCTTTATAGCGCTCCCGATTAATGAGGACGGACGGGTTCCAAGACAAGACCGGCAGATTGTATGAACCATCATGCCCGGTCTGGGTAATCGCAAAGTGGTAGCAGACGGTTCTGCTTTCGATTGCGATGGGATTGCCGTGCCACATCGCCATCACGAATACACCCGCCAATGGTTTGCCGGTTTCTGCATCAATCACCTGACCGGCACCCGCCCAAAGGTTTATCCCCTGAATACCCGAAAACGCGATAGCCAACACAATCAGTGCCTTGATAATCCGCCTCGGGTTTTGCCACAATCGTTTGAATTTGCTCACGACTCGCCCCTTTCAAAACCCGTCAATACGCCAAATGCCGTCTGCACCTAGTCCCAGAATGACCGGTGTCGCAACATCACCTTGCGCGGTTGTTTTAACGATGATCAATTCGGCGAAGTTGGCATTGATACTTGCCCCCGACATCACACCGAAGCTGTTCACGATGGCAGGCAGGTTAGTCCCAACTTCCGTGAACGCGATGCGATATTTCTCCCGCACGCTGCGGGTAAACGCATTCAAGGCACCGTCAATATTGCCCGCCTTGAGGCGGTCTGTGACGCCGTTGTAGATGGAGACAATCGAGTTGTAAAGCGCCTGTGGCATTACCACCGTCACCCGCTTCACCACCGCATAAATCACTCCGCCCAACGCATCCCTCACCGTCACCCTAACGTCATAAATCCCCGGCGCCGCATACGTGCAAGTGAGCGTGCCAAGTTGGGTAATATCAAGCCCCGCCCCCGGATCCTCACACTGCACAGTTGCGATCGCAAACGGCGTATTGCTCGGGTTCTCAATTGTGACATCGGCATTGAACGGTGAACCCGGTGCCGCCAACCCGCTCGACGTCACGCTGACCGTGAATGTCGAGGCGACCGCACTGCGCGTTACCGTGATCACCTGGTTCGCCGTCTGCCCATCCGGTGCTGTGACCGTCGCCGTAACGGTGTTGGTACCAGCCTGAAGATTCAAGTCATTCAGAAAGAACTGCCCGCCACTGGTCAGCGTGGTTAGCTGCCCGTTGACGTTGACCGCCGAATTCGGTGGCGCACTCACCGTACCACTGATATAGATCGCGTCCTCATTGACGGTACTGCCATTCAAGCCCGCCGCAACCTGAATCGTGACCGCGCTTCCGACCGTCACCGTTAATGGTGCTGACGTTACCCCCAGCCCCCGACTATCCGTCACCCTCGCCGTCACCGTATAGCTGCCTGCAACCACATTGCCCCATCTGAAGTTGTAAGGCGATGCCGTCAGGGTTGCGATCAGACTGCTGCTGTTGAAGAACTCCACCTCTACGATTCCCGTGCGTACCTTGAGTGCGCCTGGAAGTTTTCTGCCGGTCATATCGGTGAATGCATCTCCTGTAATGGATTCACTGCCAAGCCCGACACCGGTTGGCGACGGAGCCAGAAATAATGAGTCGTTGATATTGGTGCCAAAAGAGTAAAAGCCGCGGTTGCTGTAATTGGCAAGCCCTCTGCCGGTTGCGCTTGCCGCACCGGTATCGGTCGCAAAAAAATCGCGATAATTTGCAAATGATGGGATGGCATAACCAGCATAATTGAGTTGCGGTCGGGTCGTGAGTCTCGTTGCCCCTGACCCCGGTACCGGCGGCACCGAAATACTTGAGGTTTCATCGAGTGAAAACGCCCCGGATTGAAGTGTTCTTGCCTTCAGATAGTTTTCGAAAAAACTAGCGTGTCCACCCGCGCATATCCCGTCCGGATTGTTGGGGTCCAAGCAGGCAAACCCAGAATGGCTGTCGAGACGGGTATGTTGGGGCTGCGCCATATCCTGCAACAAGTGCATCGCATCGCCAAGCGTGCGGAAGGTGGCGGCCCAGTATGCTTTGCGCTCGGCTTCGTCTGCCGCGAAGCTCACCAAACCGCCAATCGGCGTGATCTGCTCTAACGTTCCATTGGCCAGAATTTGTTTCAAAGTCAACGCGCGCCACATCGCTTCTCTTGCGTCTGAGATTTTGTAATTATTTTCTCGGCTTCCAAATGCGCCATCGGGAATATTGGCGTTGGGCACCAATGCCCAGTCTGGGGCGGTAGGACCGCGTCGGCCAGATTGGGACGTAATTAGCCCCGCGTTGCCAACTGGATTGAAAAAATGACCGAACACCCGATTGAAGACCGGCGCAGGATCATTGTCAGTTTGGTTGATCAGTGGCGTTTCTGCGATGTTGTCGTCTTCCCGCACGGCACCGCGCATTAACCAGCCGACCATCGTAAAGTCGGTGGGCAAAGTCGAAATTGAATCGCGAACTTCTTTCATCCATCGCTTTTCCCAACTGGTGGCAACCCGTGATCTTAACGGGGAACCGAAGCCTATGTAACGCGAACCGAATACTCCCTCAGAGTCGCGCAATCCTAGTCGCGCTATTAGTTCGCTGGTGTTTGGCGCGCTGCCGAACTTCGACTGTTCCACTGCTTTTGCTGTCATCGCCACATGCGTCGTAATATCAAAAGCCAATGCAATATTGGCAGAAAGACCAAGTACCACGGTGGAAAATGCAATCATTATTTTCATATTGGCTGCGTCGTTAAAATTTTGATTATTTTGCTTCATCTGGATATGCGATTTTGGCATCCGGGGGACGTCCGTCGAGCGTTTCTAGCTCTCTAATCATTCCGTCAATGTTGTTCAAAGACGGCTGACCGCGATTGTATTTCAAGTATTGCGCGCGCTTTACCTTGTAATACTCCACAGACGCCGCTGCATCCTCTTTGTTTTTTGCGTGGACGCAATACACATCTCCCCCGCCGAAATACCTAGGATTCAGCGGGTCTTGTTTCAGCATATATACATTGCGATCCGCATAAGCCTCAGCCTTTTGCAAGCGATGGATGCGATCCGGTTTTATATCCGTTGTCCAATAGCTATGGTCAACCGTAATGGCTTCTACATTCCATGGACTATAACCATCCCGTTTCTCAACCGGAAAGCGAAACTTGCCGTCCGGGCCGGTGTACATCCCCTTTGTCTTGACGCAATGACTTGCGACCCCTGCAGAACTGGCCACCACACCCTTGTAGATCGCAATCGCGTAAGCGCCCTCAATGGGTTGGTTGGTTTCCTTATCCAGCACCCTACCGGTAAGTTCAAAGTCGATCAGTTCGGGTTTCTCTGACCGAGCGCAGGACACGAGAGCAGCAGAGATCAATACAGCGGTCGCAAGAAACAACCACTGTCTCATTCCGAGCGGACGATTCATGGTTTGAGATCCTTGCTTTGCCAACTGATTTTGAGCAAACACGAGCAGTGGCGCTGAGTCTGTGGTGTTTTTGCCTCAAAGTGCTCGCAGATATTGGCCGTTGTCATTTTGTACTTTTGCCGATACTGGTCGTTTGCGTTCATCACATCGACTCAATTCGCCAGATGCCGTCTTCGCCGCGTAATAGATAAACAAGGAAAGTGGTTTGTTGTCCGGCAACGGTGCGAACGACGACGATTTCCGCATTTTCCTCACTTGCGGTGATTACGACAGTTTCGCCGAGTTGCGCAGCGGCCAAAGCGAGATTGGCACCGAGCGCGGTGAAGACTTCTCCGTACTTGGTTTGCGCGTGCGAAAAAAACAGACTGAGCGCCGCCGTTTTGTTTCCCGCTTTCAGCCTATCTGTCAGGTTCGCATATACCGCGCGTACCATGGCAATTTGCTCCACCGCCGATTTAACCGTCACCCGCTTCGTTGTAGAGTAAATCACTCCGCCCAACGCATCCTTTACCGTCACCCTCACCTCATAAATCCCCGGCACCGCATACGTGCAAGTGAGCGTGCCAAGTTGGGTAATATCAAGCCCCGCCCCCGGATCCTCACACTGCACAGTTGCGATCGCAAACGGCGTATTGCTCGGGTTCTCAATTGTGA
>JACMOJ010000436.1 GCA_014378085.1 Burkholderiales bacterium
ACACACCCATCACCGCAAATGTTCGCGTCATTGCCGCGACGCACCAGGATCTGGATCAGCGCGTCAAGGAAGGGCTATTTCGCGAGGACTTGTACCATCGCCTCAACGTCATCCGCCTCAGGTTGCCATCGCTACGCGAACGGCGCGAAGATATTGCGCTGCTGCTGAAACACTTTCTGGCCAAAAGCGCGCGCGAATTGAACGTCGATGCAAAGCGGCTATCCGATTCCGCGCTCGCATTTCTTTCCCAGCAGGAATTTCCCGGAAACGTGCGCCAACTCGAGAATCTTTGTCACTGGATTACCGTGATGGCACCTGCGCAGACCGTTGAGGTGCCGGACCTTCCCGCGGACATGAGAGGCAACGCTACCGACAAACACGTCACACTGGTTGATAGCAACTGGCGGCACGCGCTTGAGCGGGAAGTGACCGCCTCATTGGGACGCGGTGAGAGGGGGATTTTCGATGGGCTCAATCGCTCGTTCGAGGCGGCGCTGATCAGCAAGGCGCTGGAACATACGGGTGGACGGCGGATTGAAGCGGCGACCTTACTTGGCATTGGCCGAAACACCTTAACGCGAAAGATTCAAGAGTTGGGGCTGGGTGCTGAAACGTAAACACCATAACAGGCGGGGTTTTCAAGGCCTTTTTGGCCTGAAAGGCACGTCAAATGGCGATCTGTGCGAATAGGGGCTCTAAAATATGCTCCCCGCCGTGGTCTACAAAGCGCCGACCAATCACGCCATCAAAGCCGCATTTCCAGTTTTAGCCCGACCGAAACGGCTGATCGGTCGTTATTGATGGTGTCCTCTTGCTGGCCGTTCTGGGAATTGAGTACGGTGTTTGTATTGTCTCGCGGCGCCAGATTCGATAACGTCAGTCGCAGCTTGGTTGCCTGAGAAATCGCCCACAAGCCATAGAAATCGATTACGCGCGCGCTGCTTTTACCGACGCGCTGCGTGTCGGTGTTCTGAATACTGTAAGCGGGCGTAAACGCAATGTTACCGCCGGCCGTGAACGGACGATCGCGAAATCGATAGTCCGCACCCAGATTGCCGGTAGCCTTTGGCTGATTGTTGATGCGATTGTCCGGGCCGGGTACGGCATCCACTTTCGAATTGAACAAACTCAGGTTCAACCGCAGGTCGAGCGGAATGGCGCTGGCTATCAATTCGGTCAACTGAAACTTGGCATCGAATTCGATCCCGTTGGAGACCGCCGTGCCAAGATTTCGCGGCCGGTTGACAAAGCGTTGAGTGGTGGCCCACGGCACCGATTCGAGCTGGGTGGTTTGCCGTATCAGGTCCTTGATGCGGCGGCTAAACAGGCTCACCGAAATCACGCCACTGGAGCTGAGGTAATGCTCGAAGGCGAGATCGATACCGTTTGCCCGCTCGGGCTTCAAAGCCGGGTTGCCGGCAAAATCGGGATTGGACACGACATTAAGACCCGGCACCGGGTATAGCGTATCGAGCGTGGGTCGAGGAACAAGGGTAAACAGCGACGGCGAGTTGTAGCTCTGCGTGAGACTTAAGCGAATCTGGTCTTTCTTCGGCGCATTGAATCGCCATACGCCATGCGCCAGCGGCGTCAGCACGCGGCTGCGGTTGCGTACCGCGCCACTGTCGCCGGTAACGGTTGCGTTGCTGCGCGTGTCGATCTCTTCCCAGCGCAACCCGGCATACGCCGACCAGTTTTCCGCCGGGTCCCATTCGTCCTGCGCATAAAGCGCAATGCGCCGCGTCGAGATGTCGAGCTCGCTGCTGAAGTCGGTCAATTGCGGCACATCGTTTAGAAGGGTCACTGTGCGGTCGACGCGTTTTACACTTTCAATCTCGGCACCTCCAACCAGTTTGTGCTTGTCGAACAGGTTGCGAGTAATCTTTCCCGACAAATTCCATGCCACATCACTTGACTCGGCTGCGACCGATTGAGTAAGAACACGAACCCGATCGGCATCGAACTGTTTGTCGTTGCTGTCACGCCGCCGCGTCACCCTGCCGGCACCGCCTCGCAATTCGAAACGGGTATCTTCATCGATGCGCTTGGTGAGCGTGCTGGTAAACCGCACGTTGGAAACATTGATACCAAAATGGCCATCACGGATGGCAAAGGGTGGAGGGTGCGCACCGGCGAGCTGTGTAAGCGTGTCTTGCACGCCACTCTTGAATTGGAACTGCGACAGGAAAGGCTGGATAACGAACTGTTCGCCCTCTCCCAGCTTCCATTGCACCTGCGAACTCAAGGATATATTTCTTATATTGGTGTCGTAATTCGAGGACGTGAGCTGGTCCAGATCGACGTTGCCAGTGCGCGTATTCACGGTTGTCGCGCGTGTGAGACTATCGCCTTTGTTGTCGTTATGACGCGCGGACAAAGTCATGTTGTATGTACCCGTCGGGCTGAAACTATCGTTGCGTGACAACGACGCTTCCCCGGAGAGGCGACCACGCGTCGTCTGCAGGCTCGCTTTCAGATCATCCTGTTTGATGCGACGCGGTTTGCGCAAAATGATGTTGATGGTTCCAGCAATAGCACGCGCACCCGTTTCCGCAGTAGACGCACGCAGGATTTCAATGCGCTCGACTTGATCCGGCGAAAGCTGCTCGATCGAAAAACCGGGTGCAACGCGCTCACCGTCAATAAGAATTTGCGTGAAACCCGCGCCCATGCCGCGCATCGAAATGACGCCGCCGCTGCTGAGCGTCACGCCCGGTAAGCGACGCAGCACATCGGACAAATTACTGTCGCCGAATTTTTCGATGTCCTCACGACCGACGACGATTTTGGCCGCTGCCGATTCGCGCCTTTCCTCCGTCGCGTTACTTCGCTGGGTGGTGACTTCGATTTTCTGTACTTCCTGTTTGGGGGCGGGCGGGCGTGCTTCGGGTGGTTGGGTGGAAACTTCTTCCTTGGCGGGCTCGGCTGACGGATCAGGCGGTGGCGCTGCATACGCGATGGTCGCGGCTAACAAAAAGATTGTGCCGCAACGGTAACTGAGGTTCGTGGTGCGACTCACGTCGACGGAATCCGCTTCAATACTTCAATACGTCGCGACCGTATCGCCACATACCCGCCCTCCGCCAGGTCATGCAGAATTCTGCTCACCATGTCGCGCGATGCACCCACACGTTCGGCCAGTTCTTGCTGTGTCATGCGTTCTGTGAGTACGCCGACGCCACTTTGCTCCGGCGTAAGGCTGCTCAGCAACGCAACCAGCCGCCCGTAAACATCGAGCAACGCGAGGCGCTTCACGTTCTCGACCGCGATGCGCGTTCGACGGATTAACTTGGCAATCAATTGCAGCGCGAAGTCAGGATTCTCGGCAACATAGCGGCGCATCATCTCGCGCGTGATGACCGAGCACGTGGTCGGCTCCAGTGTGATGACAGAAGCAGAGCGCACACCCTCATCCAACGCCATTTCGCCAATCGTCTCACCCGGGCCGTGCGTGTCGAGGATGACTTCCCTGCCGTCGCGATTGCTGGAGAAAACCTTCACGCGACCGGCGAGGATGACGAACATCGTGTCGCCGTGCTCACCTTCGCGAATGATCATGCTGTCCTTGGCAAAGGTAGTGATGCGGCCCTGCTCGGCGACGGCACGCAGCAGAGATTCGCGAATTGCAATGAACTGGTCCGGCGTGGTGTCTGGCATCGGGTGCGCGTGAATGGGAGTTCGCCGGATTATAGAACCGATGATTAAGTAGCATTTTGCTTCCGTCGCAGGCGATAAAGTCGCGCTGCGCCATAGCCTTTGGCCAGCGGCTCGGTGCCGACCAGATCACAACTGAACGAGCCTGCCGGGCGCGAGGCGAGTACGGCCGCGAAGGCCTCCGTGACCAGTACTTGCCCAGGCACCACGATGGGCTCGATACGAGCGGCACGGGTGACGTGGGTGCCGTAGTGCGCCAGCTTGTCGGTTACGG
>JACMOJ010000437.1 GCA_014378085.1 Burkholderiales bacterium
CAACCTCTACGTGTGTGTCCTTGCTAGGCGGTTCGTAGGGCTTACTAAAGTCGAAGTGCGGGTAAGCGGAGGGCAGGGCTGGGGGCAGGGCTGAGCGCGGCGGCACGACGCTCTCGCCAGCCTGATATGGTGCACGGCGAGTGCGCCCTGATTCTTTCGCTTCGCGAACGCGACGCTGTTCGCTGCGCTCCCGGCGCTCCTCGTCAGATAGCGGAGTGGTGGTGCTGTGAGGGTCTGCACCGCGTGGCCGGGTACCGCTTTCGCGCTCGCGCGGTGACCGGGTATCGCGGTCGCCACCGAGCAGCGGAAGCGGCAGGCGGGTGATCTCGCGCTTCAACAGCTTCTCGATACTCGTCAGGTAGTCCATCTCCTCCGGACTGACGAGAGAAATTGCCTCGCCCGGTGAACCAGCGCGACCCGTACGGCCGATGCGGTGCACGTAATCTTCCGGTGTATTGGGAATTTCATAGTTGATCACGAACGGCAATTGGTCGATATCGATACCGCGTGCTGCGACATCGGTAGCGACCAACAACTTAACTTTGCCGGTCTTGAATTCGTCAAGCGCGAGGCTGCGCTCAGATTGGCTGCGGTCGCCGTGAATAGCCGTGGCAGATAGGCCGTCACGTATCAGTTGGCGGGCCAACTTGTCGGCGTCACGTTTCATGCGGCAGAAAATGAGTACCTGCTGCATATCGCGGGTCTTCACCAAATGTGCGAGCAACGCGTGTTTCTTCAGCGCCGGAACTTCGTAAACTTGGTGTGTGACGAGCTCAGCCGGCGCATTCCGGCGCGCAACCTCAATCATTATCGGGTTACGCATGAAGCCGTTGGCCAGCTTCTTGATGTCGTCAGAAAAAGTTGCCGAAAACAGCAAGTTTTGTCGCATCGGCGGTAGCGCCGCAAGGATACGCGTGATGGCCGGCATAAACCCCATGTCCAGCATACGATCAGCCTCATCTAGCACCAGCATTTGCACCTGAGAAAGATTGATGCTCTTTTGTTCGAGGTGATCGAGCAGTCGGCCGGGCGTTGCGACGACGATTTCCACACCACTTTGCATCGACTTGATCTGCGGTTTGATATCTACGCCGCCGTACAACAACGCGGTACGTAGCGGCAAATATTTTCCGTAGGTGCGAACTGATTCTTCGACTTGTGCGGCGAGCTCCCGTGTCGGCGTCAGCACCAGTGCTCTGACGGGATGTTTGGCCGGCGACGTGCTGGTGCTGGCGAATGGGACAAGTAGCTGCAATAGCGGCAGGGTAAAACCCGCCGTTTTGCCGGTGCCGGTTTGCGCGCAGCCCATGATGTCGAGCCGATTTAAAACGGCGGGAATGGCTTGCGCTTGAATGGGAGTGGGCTCGGTATAGCCCTGTTCGTGTACAGCCCGAAGAATTTCTGGTGCGAGATTCAGTGAAGCAAAGGACATCTAGAGGCCTAAAAGCGAAGGTGGACAAACAAAAAATTGCGCAAAGCGCTCTCGGGTCGCCAGCCCGAAACAGTCGCAAAGTTGCTACCAGAAGCCTAGTTTACTCTGCGGCTCCCAACAACTCTAATTCTGATCGGCACGGGCGCTCGCGTTAGACATTACGTGTCGATTTTAAAAACTCCTTAATCGGTGGGCGTCTTGGTGCACTTTTGCCCCAAGACGCCCGCTAGATAAGGACTTTAAATTTAGCTAACGCTGACGCGCGCTGGACCGCTAGCGATCTCGCCGATCACCGCGGCACCTGAAAATCCTTGTGCAGTGAAAATTGAAAGCACTTCGTCGACCGCCGACGCATCACAAGCCACCAACAGCCCACCGGAAGTTTGCGGGTCGCTCAACAAGTTGCGCTCGACGTCGCCCAGCGCGGGTGCCAAGGTGATGTCATGGCCGTAGCCCTCCCAATTGCGCGCCGATGCACCGGTGACAAACCCGGCAGCGGCAAGCTCGCGGACGCCATCAATCATTGGTAGTGATGAAAATTTAAGCGTTGCGGAAACCGACGAGCCGCGGCAAATTTCGAGCAGGTGCCCGGCAAGGCCAAATCCTGTGACGTCCGTTAGCGCGTGCACGGCTTCCATTGCGCCGAGTTTGATCCCCGGCGTATTGAGTTTGGTGGTCGAAGCGATCATGGCGGCGTAGCCACCAGCCGACAATTTCTCTTTTTTCAGCGCAGCCGAGAGGACACCAACACCCAGCGGCTTGCCAAGAATCAGTTTGTCGCCGGGCTTCGCCCCAGCGTTGCGTTTGAGATTTTTTGGGTTGACGAGACCGATGGCGACCAAACCGTAAATCGGCTCAACTGAATCGATGGTGTGGCC
>JACMOJ010000046.1 GCA_014378085.1 Burkholderiales bacterium
CAGTTTCCACTGTTCATGCGCAAAGCATCACCGTTCAAGCGCAAAGCATATTTGTCAATGGCTCCAGCACTCCCTGTCCGTCCGCTACGGTTACGTTTGGCGCCGGGGTAATTAATATTAATACGGCCGGATGTACTGGCACCCCCGTGGCATCCCAGCCGAGCATTTCAAGCGTCTCCCCGTCTAGCGGTCAATCTGGGGCGCAAGTCACTATAAATGGTGCCAATTTGGCTGGCGCGAATATCACCATTGGTGGTCAGTCTGCCGGTATTTCAAGTAACACCGGAACCACCATCACGACCAGCGTCCCAGCGGGGGCGACCGCAGCTGGGGGTGGCGTAGTGGTGGTTGTGCCGGGACTTGCACCCGCATTATTTCCTTTTTCAGTATTGAATTCCTCCCCCGTCGCACCGTCCGCGCCTACCATCTCGCAAGTGACACCGGCGTCCGCGTCAGCAGGCACCACCGTTATAGTTAATGGGTCAGGCTTTACCGGAGCTTCAGTGAGGATCGGTGGTGCAACAGCCAACATCACCACAAGCAACGCCACCTCTATCACAACGACAGTCCCTGCAAACGCAGCTATTGGTGCCGGCACATTAGTGGTCACCAACGCTACAGCGTCGGCATCCTTTGCTTTTGTCGTGAATGCGATAGTGGCCGGATGCGATGACGTATCAGAAGACGGCATTCCCCTTGGATGCGTCAGCAAGCAACCAACCAGCGTTGTAGCTTTAGCGGCAAGACACAACGGATTAAACGGTGCGGGCCCGGAAATGAACGCTTACTCAATGGGTGCGACACGATGCTCTACAACGCCACCGCTCACAAAGTCGTGGCAACACAACATCGACTTGAAGGAGTACAAGCGGAACGCAATCGATGTCTTTTTGCTTAACGCCAATGAATCGATGAGTTACAAATTCACGGTCCCAAATTCGGACACCACAGGCGGCTTTTCGTACGGTGAAGCAGCAGCTTCAGGCGGAAGTTACCCGCCTGTATTCATGTCGATTACTTCAGCGCCATGTGATTTCGACACTTCAAAAGTAGCATCGGGACCTGCCCAGAATTTTTGTTACCAAAGCGGCATCGCGGGCTTGGCAATGGGCTGGACGACGGTAACAGGTGTTTCGCTACCCATATCCTACTGCCGACTCAAAAAAGGCGAGACCTACTACTGGAACATCCGCTTTCAGGACGCACGGCCTGTCTCGGAAGGTGGGTCTCCGACGCGCGATTCCTGCAGCAGCAGTCCTTGCGGCGGCGTCTTGCAGATTCTGTAAACATCATCCAATGATAAAATCGCGGCCGGCGAAAGTCGGCCGCGATTTTTTTGCCTTGAGACAAAATTGCACATGAACCGAACACGAAACCTTTATCGCGTCATAGTTGGTGCCGTTGCGCTCGCATTAACGTCCAGTATTTTCGCCCAGATTGTCGTACCGCCCGATACAGTGCTCGCCTTCAACGCAAGGGCCAAAATTACCTATGCAGATCTCCTTGCGGACATGGAGAGGCTTCCTGAAGAGAATCGAATTGAGTTCCTGCTCAATGAAAAACGCGTCGCCGCCGTTATCGAGAACCTACTGATTAACAAAATCATGTCCGCCGAGGCAAGAGCTTCAGGACTGCAAGATAATCCGAAAGCCGCGGCAGAAATACGCAATCAAACCGAAAGAGTACTGGCCAAATATCGTCGGGAAGAACTCGAAACCAAAGCGCCCAAGATCGACCTGTTCCCGCTTGGACGTGAAATCTACCTGACTCGCCTGAAAGACTTCGAACGCCAAGCAATCTACACCAGTTGGCACACCCTTATCAAAACACAGGGCCGCACGCTTGAAAGTGCGCGCGAAATCGCCAAACTGGTCAAAGCCAAAGTAGATGCTGGTGGACCACTCGACCAGATCGCAAAAGAATTTTCCAACGACGAATCGGTCACCGCCAATTCTGGCTACATCACGCCAACTCCCCTTTCCAATCTTGACCGCGAATTTGCCAATGTGCTTGAGAAACTCAAGGAAGGCGAGTCAGGTATCGTAGAGACAGATTACGGGGTTCACGTTGTGCGCCTGCTCAAAATGATCCCGCGCCATCGGCCCACACTGGAAGAGGTAAAGCCGTACTTGCTAGCCGAGGCCGACAAAGTCTACAAAGTACGTATCGTGGAAGACCACCTCAAAAGCATTCGAACCGACCCAACCCTCAAATTCGAAAAAGAAGTACTCAAGCAAATACGTCCCAAGCTACCCGAGATTCCGCCGCCTCCTGCCGCAGCGCCGCCCACCCGACCTTTTTAACGCTTCAATTTGCTCACCCCCGGCCCACAACCGCTGCTCCTGCTGGTTAGATTCACCGAGCGTGAAATTCTTTCTCGATTTGCTGGTAGCGCTTTCGGCCTAATCTGGGCACTTGCTAATCCGCTGTTGTTGCTCGCGATATACGCGTTCGTCTTCGGCCAGTTGTTCAAAACCAGAATGGGAGATCTGTCTATGGACAGTTACCTCACATTTTTAGCAATAGCACTATGGCCATGGATGATGTTTGCAGATGGCGTGATGCGCGCGATGCAAAGCGTGCAGGCGAACGCACCCCTGGTAAAGAAAGTTGCGTTTCCGCACCTGTTGTTGATATTGGCCGCCGTCAACAGTGTGTTTCTCGTGCACCTAGCTGGCTACGTCGTCATCCTCAGCCTCCTTGCAGCAACCGGGCACACGCTGCATCTCGCCGGCATACCCTCGGCGATGCTTGCAATTACAACGATGTATTTGCTCGCGGTCGGCGTTGGCGCTTTTCTAGCCGCGCTTCAGACGCTACTGCGCGATGTGGAGCAAGTGGTCGCACCCGCACTGATGATGATGCAATTTCTGACACCGGTACTTTACCCGGTAACGATTATCCCTGAAGCCTATCGACACCTGTTCGCATGGAATCCCTTAACCGGAGTCATGCAACGCCTGCGCGATGGCTTGTTGTCGGGAACCACGCCGCAATATACAGATTTGCTCGTCTTGTCAGTTGGCATCATGGTCGCGATTATTGGCATCAGTTTTTTTCTCCGCTTGTCACCGTACTTCGAGGATTTTCTGTAACGCGAGAACGCCTTGGCGCCGAAAGATAACCAACCGGTTCGCACGCCCACGAGGGACCACGCCTATAATGCCAAGCTCAAGCAGGTTGCTGCGGATTCGTCAGTCCCCCGCCAAATTAATCTGAATCAAGAATTGTGTCTTTCTCCGACTCCAACGATCTCATCCGTCTTGACCACATCAGCAAGGACTATCCGGTCATCCGCTCCGGGGCCGGTCGACTGCGAACTGTTTTTGAATTGCTTACCGGGCGCGCCGTGCATGATCACTATCGGGCGCTGGACGACATCAGTCTTACTGTTCGTCGCGGCGAGTCTTGGGGAATCATCGGTGAAAACGGCGCAGGCAAATCAACCCTTCTTAAAATCATTGCCGGGGTCGTAAAGGCTTCCAAGGGTACTTTGGTTGCGCAGGGACGCGTCAGCGCACTGCTGGAATTGGGCACAGGGTTTCACCCCGAATATAGCGGGAGAGATAACATCTTCCTGGCCTCGGCGTTGATGGGGTGGAGCCGGACCGAAACGCACGCGCAACTAGATGCAATCCTTCGATTCGCCGATATCGGCACACACATCGATCAGCCCGTCAAAACATATTCGTCGGGTATGGTAGTGCGATTGGGTTTCGCGGTCGCGACCGCACTATCTCCCGATTTGCTCGTGACCGACGAAGTGCTCGCGGTGGGCGATGAGTCATTCCAGAAAAAATGTCTGCGCTGGATGGAAGATTTCCGGGCGAACGGAGGGACATTTCTGTTGTGTTCGCATAGCATGTACCACGTGCAGTCGCTCTGCCAGCAAACCATGTGGATACACGATGGCAAAATGCACATGCAGGGAGAATCATTCATGGTGACGCAAGCTTACCTCGCGCACCATGAAGCCAAAAACAGGAAAAACGTGCTCACGGCACCATCCAAAGCCGAATCGATTGCGCCATTTCCAATGCTGGCCGCACTCTGGATCGAAGACAATTTCGGCGCTTGCCGAGAGCAGTTTGATATGTCGGAAGACCTTGCGCTATGCGGAACGTATCAAACGCCGGAAGACAGGCCAACTGTGCTTATGGCGGGCATTGTGAGAATGGATGGCACACCGGTCTTCGGCACGTTTTCAAATGACGCTGGCTTCAGCGCGAATCGACTCGCGCCTAATGTATTTGGGTTTTGCGTTAATTTCAGGCGCAATGCGTTGCTACCGGGCATGTACCATCTTCGCGCGCACACGCTAGACGGCCACGGGCTGCGCATGTTCGATACGCGCGAAGTGTCCCTCACCATCCGCGGCAAGACTCGCGATCATGGCTTTGTGCGCCTCGACCACGAATGGACGCCAGGACACGAGCCGCCACCGTGACAACCCAACCACCACCACTGACGCCAGAGCTTCGTGCGCTAGCGCAGCAGTCGTTTCAGCATCAGGCGGCGGGCCGGTTTGCGGAAGCCGCGCAGGGTTACATTGCCGTACTCTCAAGGGCACCGGCACTTTGGTCGGCATGTTACAACCTGGGGCTGGTTTATCAGCATTTGGGGCGCCTCCGTGATGCCGCGGAAATGTATCGGCGCGCGATACGACTTAACCCGCAACTCGCGGAAGCGCACAACAACCTGGGCAATGTGCTCAAGGCGCTGAAAAACGAAGCTGCCTCCATCGAGGCCTATCAGAGAGCCATCAGTCTCAATCCGCAGCTCGCCGACGCGACCTACAATCTCGCCATTATGTTACAGGCGCGTGGCGAGCATGCGTCGGCAAACGCGTTGTTTCAAAAAACAATTGCAGCTAACCCAACGCACGTTGCTGCGTGGGATGCGCTTTATCGAAGCCTGCTTGGGCTAAAGCGGTATGAAGAAGCTGTCGCGCTTTTTCTCGCGTGGGACCGCGCACTACCGCCGTGTCCCGAATTGGTGACTGCCGGGCTGGCGCTATGCCGATCAACCGGTGACCGAGCACTTGAAGCACGCTATCTTGCCTTGGCACTAGATTGGCCGTTCGAAGATTTCACCCCCACCCAATTTACGCCGATCCTCGGCATGATCCAATATTTTGACGTGACTGCGGCGCAATTGCTCGCATGCTATCGCCGCTATGACGCGGCTGTTGCGGCGCGCCAGCCGATCGTGATTCCGATGTTGCCGCGACGTTCAGCCGATACGCGATTGCGCATCGGCTATGTATCGGCGGACTTTCGACGCCATGTGATGGGACGCTGGATGCTGGACATCATTTCCAGGCATGACCGCAATCGCGTTAGCATTTATCTCGTCTCAACGTGCCCGCGCCGCGAATACGATGCGATGACGGATGCGTTTCGCAAACATGCCGATGGCTTTGCAGACATCAGCGAACTGGACGATTTTGCCGCCGCCAGGAGCATTGCCGAGGCCGACCTGGATATTCTGGTTGATCTTGCGGGACACACAATGGCCGCACGCCCCGAAATTTACGCGCATCGTCCCGCAAGAAGCATCGTTACTCACCTCGGCTATCACGGGTGCCTGGGGCTCAGTGCAATCGACTTCAAATTGACGGATCGCGTCGCCGATCCGATCGACGCAGCCAAATTCCAGATTGAGCGGCCCTTCGCGCTAAATACGTGTGTGTTCCCGTTTGTGCGAGTTGCACCGGGCGCCGCCGATCCCATGATGGCGGCCGGTCTCGGCCTGGAGGGAAAATTCGTTTTTGCTGCATTCACCAATGAACTCAAACTTTCCGCCAGATGCCTCGCGGTGTGGCGGCGTGTGTTGGAGGCGCTACCGGAGGCGATGCTGCTGTTTTCGCCGCTCTCGCCCTCCCAGCATGCAGGTATTTATCGCATCCTCACAACCGCCGGTATCGATAAATCGCGTATCGCGTTTCTGAACGTACCGGTTGACGATGCAATCTGGCGCGCACGCTACCGCCTGGTACACGCGGTGCTGGACACATTTCCGTATGCGGGCGGTGATACCACGCTCGCGGCACTCGACATGTCCGTTCCAGTAGTAACGCTGCTGGGTAAGCGGCATAGCGAGCGCGTCGGCGCCAGCATCCTGACGCATCTTGACATCAACGAAACGATCGCAAGAACGGACGATGAATTTGTCGCAATCGCAGTCAGGCTGGCACGTGACGCCACATTTATGGCGCAAACAAGGCGGCGTATCGAAGCCGCCGTCGCCGCGACCGATCTGACCGCGTACACCCGGTCGCTGGAGCTTGCGTTCGCCGACATTGCCGCTGACGAGCCAGTGACCCAGTCGATGACGCTCACCGCTCGAGAGTTCTTTCAGACTTTGCGCGAGGCCGTGCGACGCCACCGAGCGGCAAACGATATTGAAGCGCAAAGTACCGTGGCCACGATTTATGCTGCTTTGCGTGTTGAGCAACCAGACTATCCGCCGCTGTTGCGCGCTGAGGGTGATCTCGCGCAAACGATGGGCAACCTGACGCTCGCCACCAATTGTGCAAGCGCCTTGTTGCGAATTTTTCCGGATGACCTTGATGTCCGATTGTCGTCAGCCGGCTCCCTTATTGACGACGGCGCAGCTGCAGATGCATTAAGTATATTACCGCCGATTTCCGATGACGGCGAAAGCGATGTACGCGTACTCAAGTTGTACGTCCGCGCACATGCGAAACTGCGACAGTGGGCTGCCTCTCTAAGCTACAGCACGCCGGCAGTTGCGCTGGCGCCGGCCGATGTGCAGGTGTTGTTCTGGCACGGCATAGTGCTCTCACATACAGCCGACGCTGAATCTGCGCTGGCGTACCTCAACCGTGCATTGATTCTTGCACCGGATCACATCGAGGCCGCTTATAACGCGGGTGTGATTCTCACCGAGCTGGGCAATTACCGGGATGCGGAGACCGTCTTTCGACGCGCGCTCAACGCACCTGCCGCAAGCACCACCACAGCAGTACGGGTCAACGCGCATCTTCGGCTATTGCAGTTGTTGTGGATGCAAGGCCGCCATGAGGAGTGGATGCTTGAAGGACAGAAGTTCGCCGACGCTTCCCCGGGTCTAGCGCGCTCGCGCCTGATTGCATCACGCATCGCACGCGACAGTGGGCAACTCGAACGCGAATCAGAAATTCTGTTGCCGCTGGCTGAAGAGGCGGCGGCGCTGAAGGACGACGTGAGCGCGCTCGAATTGATCGGTGAATTGTTGGCGTCACTTTGTTATCACGATGTTCCGGGGCAGTTGTTGCAGCGGCTGAACAAGCGCTTCAGGGAAGCTGCGCACGCGCTTTACCCGCCGATGGATGCGCTGCAACTAGCTGACGAAAACCACCTATTGCAGGTAGGTTACCTGGTCGATTTTTGTCAGCCTTTTGTCGCGGACTTCATCGGCGTCCTTGTTAGCCACCACGATTTGCAGCGTGTGCGTATACACATCTATGCCATCAGTCCTGTTGCGCCAGAAATACGTGACGCACTACTCGCTGCCGGGATCCAGTTGATATCGGTAGCAACTTTTGATGAGCAACGCGCCGCACAAAAGATTCGCGCCGACGGCCTGGCCATCTTGATAGATGTCGCAGCTTTCGGGCATTACGCCAAGCTTGGACTGCTCTCATTCAGACCGGCGCGTGTTCAGCTGGCATTGCCTGGCTTCATGGCGCCGGTTGGCGCCGGTGATGTCGACTATCGCTTGTCCGATCAAGTGGCGGAGCGCGACGCGACCCAAAACACAGCCATTTCCGCCCCGATTCTTCTCGACGGTGGCGTATTCCCACTATTGCCCGTCCCGCAAAGTAGATCGCAACTCACACGCGAGCAACTTGGCATCGGCACCGAGGTTGCGGTGTTCGGTGTCCTGGCGGCGGCAGCGCGCCTGTCATCGCGCTGTGTAACGACATGGAAAGCGCTTGCCGATACAGCGCCAGATGCCGTGTTTTTTGTTTGCCCTCTGCAGGCCGCCGACCGTGAGCCGATCAGAAGGCTGCTTTTGGCCGGGGGTATCGAGGATACTCATATCCTGATGCTGCCCGCAGCCTACGCGCGCCCGCGCGATGTGGTGCTCACGGGAATGGTGGATGTCATTCTCGACACCATGCCCGGTAGTGATTATTTCAGCACGCGTGCTGCCATCCATGACGCGATCCCGCTTGTGACTATGTCCGGCCGCATGTTTGAAGAGCGCGTCGCACTCTCGCTATTGACCCATCTTGGTGACCGATCCACGGTCGCGGCAAGTGGTCGCGACTATGTGGGGATCGCGTCGAAGTTGGTGCTGGAACTCACTGCATCTCCTACGGCGCGCGCAGTTCGGACCGATCGTCAGCGCGAATTGTTGCGGAAATCACCGATTGCGGATATGCGTCGTTATGTGGCCCAGTTTGAAGCCGCACTGTTTCGTGCCGCCGCACCATGTGCCGTACCGGACAGGACGGAAATATTGCCATGACGGCGCGTCTGAACGCAGCGCGCGGCGCGCTGCACGCGGGACGAACGGAGCAGGCCATTGGCCAGTTGGCGCAGATCACGTCAACGGAACCAGCGAATGCGGAAGCATTTAGTTTGCTTGCAGTCGGTTATGTACGCATCGCGAAGCTGGGGGAGGCGCAACAAGCCATGACGCGTGCGCTGGCACTGCATCCGCACAATGCCGACTATCACTTGACTGCCGCCAATATCGCGCAGGACCTAGGCCATCTTGAAGCTTCGGTGGCGTTGCTTGGCAGAGCGCTGGTCCTGCGTCCCTCGTTTGCGCAGGCGCATAACAATCTTGGTATCGTCCTGTCCGATCTGGGCCGGGTCGAGGAAGCAAGTAATGCCTTCAACGAAGCGATTCGTTTGAACCCGCAGTACGCGCGCGCTTACGCTAATCTGGCTACCGCACAGATGCGCCTGCTGAAATTGCAAGACGCGCTAAACTCTGCGCAACGCGCGATCAACCTGCAACCAGAATACGCGCACGCGCACCATCTTTTGGCCAATGCACACACGATGCTGGGCGATCCCCAGGCGGCGGAACTGGTGCTCACCAACGCGTTGCGGTTAAAACCCGATCTGGTTGAGTCCTCATTGCTCTTGGCCCAGGTGCTGAGCAAATTGAAGCGCCCCGATGAGGCGGAGCGGGCGGTTCGACACGCGCTCACGCTTTCGCCCAATCGCGCCGAACTTTGGACACTGCTAGGGGATCTCGTCAGCGGTCGCGACGACCTCGCCGCGGCGCTCGACGCCTACCAGCGCTCGCTGCAATTGCGACCCAGTGATGTCACCACGACAGCGCGCGCGGCATTGCTGCTGCCCAATATTTACGCTAGTGAAGCCCATCTGACAGCTTGCCGAACGCGCTACACGCGCGGCATCGACTATCTGGTCGCGAATGCCGAAATATTATCCACCTCTGTCACGCGTGAGCGCTTGGGCGATGCGGTGTCGAGCAATTTCCTGCTCGCCTATCAGGGAAGCGACGACACCATTTTGCAGCGTCTGTACGCGAACTTTATTCACACGCTCGTGCTGAAGGCATTACCCGAACAGGCGAACGCGCTGGAAACATTGCGCAACGCGCGGCAAGGCGCCGGCACCAGCCGGAGAATTCGCGTCGGATTCTGCAGTCGCTTCTTCTATCGCAGTACCGTCGGCAATTATTTTGGCAAATGGGTCACCGACCTTGATCGCAGTGTCTTTGAAGTATTTGTTTATCACTCGCATGTGATCGAGGATGAAGTGGTAGCCGAGTTACGGGGCACGGCAGATCATTTTGTGCAGGGCGCCGAAAACTTTGCATTTTTCTCGAAACGCATTGCTGCCGATGAACTCGACATCCTTGTCTACCCAGAGCTGGGCATGGACCTGATGTGCTTCCTGCTCGCTGCGTTGCGCTTGGCACCCTTGCAGGTTTGTGCCTGGGGGCATCCTGTCACGCCTGGCCATCCGACGATCGACTACTTCATTTCGTGCGCGGCTATGGAGCCCGCCAACGCAGCGGCACATTACAGCGAGCGCCTGCTGACTTTGCCCGGCATTGGCACGCGTTACGACTTACCGTCGGTAACCGCACCGATCTCGAAAAAGACTAGGGTGGACTATCAACTGCCAGAAGACGCGCATCTCTACTTATTTCCACAATCGCTATTCAAAGTACATCCGGCCAATGACCGATTGCTGGTTGCGGCCATGGCCAACGACCCGGAGGGTGTACTGGTAATGTTCGCCGGGCAGAATGAAGGCGTCACGCAGAAGTTTATTGCGCGCTTGTCGGCGGCCTTCGTCGCTCAGGGCGTTGCGCCTCAGGGTCGGGTAAAGCTATTGCCGTTCGTGACCCACGACGATTACAAACGCATCAATGCGTTGTGCGATGTGATGCTCGATACCTTGCACTGGTCTGGCGGGAATACATCGCTCGATGCACTGGCTATGGGAGTGCCGACCGTGACGCTGCCGGGAGAGTTCATGCGCGGCCGGCAAACGATGGGCATGCTCACATTGCTCGGCGTCGATGAGTTGATCGCGACTTCAACGGACGACTATCTTGCCATCGCCGCCAAACTGGGTACCAACAAAACCTATCGGTATACCATCTCGCAGAAAATCCTCGCCAATGTGCCTCGCCTGTTCAATGATGTTGCACCGACGAAGGCACTGGGCGCGATGTTGGAGTCATTGGTTGTGAACGAGCGCAAGGCATCCGGGCGGGACGCATCACCACGGCAATGAAGGTTCCACCGCCTGAATCGATTGGCTCAACGACATCGTTGCATCCGTCGTGGGCCGAATCTGCGGGCAGGCTCTATGTAGCGGGCGACATCGTTGCGGCGATCGGGATCGTTGAGGCCCGTATCACGAGCAATCCAGGTGATGCAGCTGCATGGCACAAGTTGGCGCGATGGCTGGCGGAAACCTGGCAATTCGCGCGTGCAGATATCGTTATCGGGCAAGCGCTCACACTGTTCGGTGAGGATGCTGCGTTGGGGGCCTTGCAGGTGTTTGCCAAACAGGAATTGGGGCAAACGGACGCGGCGCGAGCGGTTGCCTTGAATGCCGCGGGGCACTTTCCAGATCGCCTTTCGTTCCAGTTCGATTCGAGACTGCTTTTGCCTATGGTGTACGCCGATAAAGCAGATCTCGATGCCAGGCGCGCGCAATATGCAGCCGGTCTGGGTGAAATAGAGGCGATGTCGCCGACGTGGCAGCAGGATGCGTCGCGCATCTACGCGCTCGAGCGCAGCAATTTCCTGCTCGCTTATCAGGGTGAAGATGATCTTTCACTGCAGCGTCGCTACGCCAATGTCATCGGCTCGCTGATCGCTACGGCGGACCCGACACTGCGCGAGCGACCGCCCTGCACCGCTCGCGTCGGGGATAAGCTGCGCGTGGGCTTTGTCGGCAAGTGGTTTTTTTCCTGTACCGCCGGGAATTATTTTGAACGCTGGATTACCCAGCTCGATGCCGCACGCTTTGAAAGATTTGTTTATTACACCGGCCAGACAAGCGATGACGTTACCACGCGCATCGGCGCAGCAGCGGAGCACTTCACACGCCTGCGAGGCAACACGCACACCAACGCACAACGTATTCGTGCCGATGAACTCGATATCCTCATTTACCCGGAAGTGGGTATGAGCACCGGCTCCTATCTGCTCGCCAGTTGTAGGTTGGCGCGTATACAGTGCGCAGCCTGGGGGCATCCGGTCACCACGGGTAATGACGCCATCGATGTGTATTTCAGTTGTGCCGAAATGGAGCCGCCGGAGTGTCAATCGCATTACGCTGAACGCGTGTTGTTGCTCGACGGCATTGGTGTGGATTTCGCGATGCCAGAGGTGGGTGCACCAGGCGCACGTGCGGATTTTGGCCTTCCTGCGTCGGGGCGCCTGTATTTTTGCCCGCAGTCGCTTTTCAAGATTCATCCTGACATGGATGACGCATTTGTAAAAATTCTCGAAGCCGATGCCAATGCAGTGCTGGTGTTCTTTCAGGCCGATAGTCGCGCCGTCACGTTCGCCTTCGCAGATCGCCTGACGCGCGCACTCGCCGCCCGTGCCATCAGCGCGAAAGGGCAGATCAAATTCCTGCCGAGGCTGACTACAGAGGCATTTCGAAAAGTACTCCAGCTTGCCGATGTGTTACTCGATCCCTTCCATTGGTCGGGTGGAGGCACCAGCCTCGATGCCTTTGCCGGTGATGTGCCGGTGGTGACGCTGCCGGGAAGATTCATGCGCGGTCGCCAGACGGCAGCGATGCTGCGTATGATGGCGGTAGAGGTGTTGGTTGCGACGGACATAGAGACGTATGTCAAAACAGCAGTCGAGGTGGCCGGCAATCAAACGATGAACCGCGATTTGCGCGCAATCATCCATGCCCACAAGAGCACGCTTTTTGATCGCCATGATCTCAATGGCCAATTTGCTGATTCGCTGATTTCTCTCGCCTATTCGGCGGAGGAAAAAGAAAAAACGTAGATCAAGCATTGGCAGGCGTTTCGGGCCAAAAACGTGCCAGAGTGCCCGCCAGTCTTGGGGTTTGTCAAAATATTTTCAGTAGCGAGGGGGCGCGTGTAAGGCAGTGCGACGGACCCGTCCAGTACAATGGCTGACGCAAACTGCACCAAGGCAATGATCCCGTCCCTCACCAATCCCGTCGTCAGCATCGTCGTTCCTGTCTACAACGCCACTGCATATCTCGAAGCCTGCATGAATAGTCTCTGCACGCAGGACTTTGCCGCTATCGAGATCATTGCCGTTGATGACGGCTCAACAGACGGCGGCGCCACGCTTCTCGCCAAGTGGGCAAAGCGCGATCCACGGGTGAAGATACTTTCGCATCCCCAACAAGCCAATCGCGGTGTTGCCGCGACTCGAAACCTTGGGCTCGCTTACGCGCGTGGCGAGTATCTGTGGTTTGTCGATGCCGATGACCGCGTGCGTCCGAGTGCTATTTCGCATTTGCTCGCGCTTGCAAAAGCCAGCAATGCCGATGTCGTCGCGTTCAACGCCGAGGATGGTGGTGTGGGCACCGCGCCGCACCGTATATATCAGCAGCCAAAGCCCACGACCAAAATGACCGGCGAAGCGTGGGTGGCTTTGAGTTGTCGACAAAAGGAATTTCCGCATCTGGTCTGGCTGCGTTTTTATCTTCGAACCTATCTGGAGGCGTGCGGCTTACGGTTCCATGAAGGCATCGTGCATGAAGATATCGCCTGGATTACCGAGGGCGATTTGCGTGCGCATCGGCTGGTGTACAGCGATGCGATTCTCTACGATTACGCGCGCAATGTACGTTCAATTACCGGCGACGAAAGTGACGCCAGCCTGCTGCGCCGCGCGGAGGGTTTGCTGGTGGTGGTCGATCAGCTTCGCGATATCAATCAGCGTGTGCCCATGTCGGTAGAAACGCGCACGTTGCTGCGTGCGGAACTGGTGGGACAAGGACTGCAAGTTGACCACCTGCGTCAGCACATCACAGACGCTGGTATGCGCAAACGCATTGACGATGGCGTGAAACAAAAAGATCTCTGGCGCACGTTATGGAAAGATGCCACCCGCCTAACCCGCAAACGCCAGCTCGCCCAGGTCATGCTGCGCGAGTGGTTTCAGCACAAAGCGCCGTCACGCCGACCATGCAATCCCAGCCAATGACCGCCACGCGACACCTAATTCGCTTAGCATCTGTGGCAGCCGGCATTGCAATTTTCGTCGCGCCCTTTCGCTCCAGCGCCGGGCTGCGTGGCGCAATGCTGGTACTTGCAGGGTTGGCTATTCTTTTCGCTTACGTGCGTGTGGGCCAGTTCAGGCAATTTCTGTTGCCGTACAGAGTGCTCGTTATCGCGACGGGTGCCTGGCTGCTTGTTGCTTCGCTTTGGTCGTTCCTCAGTCCATCGCCACTCGAGAGTTTGTCCGCGGTGAAGCGTGACATCCTCACACCGATGCTGGCGTTTATGATTTTTTATGCGTTGACGCGAACCCGTGCTGACATGATGCGCTGGGTTTCGGTCCTGACTGCGGGCTTACTCATCTTGACGGTTATGATCGTACGGGAGCCCTTCGATCCGCACGCCACTTTGCAGGAATCGGACTACCTGACCGTAGGCTTGCTCACGACCTGGATCGTTACACTCGCGCCGATGTTGGCGTTGTCACTATTTGCAAGCCGTCCGTGGCGCCGCCGTGCCATGTTGCTGTCGATTGCTGGAGCGCTTTGCCTGTTGATTTCAGCATGGCTCTCAGGCAATCGTACCGTGTGGGTGTGTTTTGCCGCCATGGTGGTCGTGGCGACTGGTCTGGGCATGCGAGGGCGACGCGTCGTGAATAATCGGTGGCGGACATCCGCGCTCGTACTCGGCCTGATGGCGGTGCTGGCGACGTTCATGTTTGCAGCGATGCAGTTTCGCGCGCAAACACAGGCGCCAGCGGGCACCGGACCGCTGGCGTTCCTGTTGCGCGACAGCCGCGTGCCGATTTTGACCGTGGCGATCGACATGATTGGCGAAAATCCCCTGCTTGGTCGGGGCTATGGCAATCCAGAAATAGGTCATATTTTTGCGGCCCGCTTTGAAACGCCGTGGCTGCGAAATTACGTGCATCATCCGCACAATGTTGTTCTAAATTACGCTTTGCAAATGGGCGTGACCGGCTCGGTAGTGATTCTTTTTCTATTTGCAGCGCTGGCGTGGACGTTCTTTAGGCTATTGCCGCTGGGCGGTCTGGCGCGGCTGGCGGGGCTATGCGGGTCGGCGCTGGTAGTCGGGGTATTGCTGCGTAATATGACCGACGATTTTTTTTCGCGGCATACCGTGCAATTCTTCGGTGCAGCTGCAGGCATGTTGGTTGGAATGGCGACGCGCCGACTGCCCCTAAACGTGCGTCGCAGAGAAAAAGTCTGGGCACCAGGATTACAACGGCTCGCTTGAACACAGGCGCAATCAGAATCACACCCTTTCAACGGTACCGCGCAACTTGCGATCAGCTTTTATATGTGGCGCCCTTACAACGCCAACCGGTACCCCACGCCCGTCTCCGTAATCAGATACTTCGGCTGTGCCGGATCATCCTCAAGCTTCTGCCGCAGATGTTGCATGAAGATTCGCGGATAGTGTGTCTGCTCGATATGCGTCGGCCCCCACACTTCCTTGACGATCTGCCGGTGTGTGAGCACCTTGCCTGCATGCGCGCACAAGTACGCTAGCAAGCGAAATTCAATCGGTGTGAGGTGTACATCTTTTTCGGCTTTTCGCGTGACTCGGCTGGCAAGATCAATTTCCACGTCACCAATTACGACCATGCTATCGCCAGACTCACTGTTGCGCGCGGATCTACGCAACGCAGACCTCACGCGCGCCAGCAGCTCGCCAACGCCGAAGGGTTTGGTCAGATAGTCATCAGCCCCCAGATCGAGCGCCGCGATTTTGTCGGCTTCAGACGAGCGCGCTGATAGCACGATCACTGGCACGTTTGACCAGCCGCGCAAATCGCGAATCAATTCCAATCCGTCGCGATCAGGTAATCCCAGATCGACAATCACCAGGTCGGGTTTGCGCGTACCGGCTTCAATGAGTCCACGCGCGACAGTCTCGGCCTCATAAACCTGGCAGCCTTCCTCTTCCAGTGCCGCGCGAACGAAACGCCGGATCTGCGGCTCGTCTTCGACCAGTACAACTTGCCGTGCGCTCATGTAGACGGTCCTTCCTCTACTGCTTCTTCTTCCATCTCAATTGCTGGTGGCGTATCGAGTGGCAGTGTGAACACGAAGCTTGCCCCTCGGGTCGGCAGATTCTCAGCGCGGATCGTGCCGCCGTGCGCTTCAACTACCGCTCGGCAAATCGCCAAGCCGAGCCCCACGCCGCGTATGGTCGATTCTGGCGCCGCTCGCGTGAATTTGTCGAACAGGCTTTCAGCAAACTCGGCAGGAAATCCTGGGCCGTCGTCGACGACAGAAATTTCGAGCCAATTACCCAGCTTGACGGCAGCGATGGTGATTGTGGAACCAGCAGGCGTGTACTTCGCGGCGTTTTCCAGCAGATTGCACAGGACGCGTTCGATCAGTACCGCATCAAAACGGACAAGCGGCAAATCTGCAGGCAATTGGGTCACGATCAGATGATCAAGCAGAGCGGAGTGGCTCGCGCGCAGTGCACTGCCGACCACTTCCTCTACCGGTTGCCACTGCGCATTCAGTTTAACTTCACCCGCCTCCAACCGCGCCATGTCGAGCAGGTTGTCCACCAGCTGTGACAGCCGCTGGGTCTCGGCCAAAATCGATTGCGCATACTCGATCTGATGCCACGCCAGCCGCGGCTCCGAGCGGGTCAGCGAGTCGGCCATTCCAATCAGTGCCGTCAGCGGTGTGCGCAGATCGTGTGACAGCGCCGCCAATACATTGTTGCGCAGGCTCTCTGATTCCATTTTCAGGATCGCTTCGCGCGCAACCTCCACATAATGCACCCGCTCCAACGCAATTGCGATAAGCGAAGCAAAGGTATCGAGTTGTCGGCGTTGTTCCGGCACGCGCAGCCAACGCGGATTCTCGGTCTCGATGGCCAACACGCCGCGCGTGCGCATCGGTGCGGTGAGCGGCAGGTAGAGCACGTTGCTCGCCGCCAGCGTATCGGTCCCCAAACCGGCAGGTTGGCCGCGATCATAGACCCACAATGCGATCGTTTCATCAATTCGCGAGGGCCGTGTGACATCTGCGCCAGGCGAGAAATCGAGGCGGTCGTTGCGATCCGGGAGGATGAGCGCGGCTTTGGCGCGGAAGGTCTCTTCGATCCGGGCATCACTGATCTCAACCACCTGCTCGAAGGTCAGCGCACCCGATAACTCGCGGGCCATTTCATACAGTGCACGTGCACGACCTTCGCGGTGTCCAGAGACGCGTGCCTGGTATCTCAATCCTGCTGTCAGGTGCGCGGTAATCAATGCAACTGAGAGCATGATCGCAAATGTGAACAGGTATTGCGCGTCAGAAACGGCGAACGAAAAACGCGGCGGGACGAAGAAGAAATCGAAGGACGCAACCGAGAGGAATGCAGACAAGATCGCCGGGCCGCGACCCAGCCGTGCTGATACCAGCACCACATTTAGCAGAAACAGCATGACGATATTGGCAAGAGCGAAGTATGGAAGCAGCGCTGTTGCAATCACGCTGGTGACCGCGCACGAGGCCAACGCGATCACATAGCCACGTGCGCGGGGTTTATCAATTTCAGTTGCGTTATCAATATTTAGAGGCGCCTTCAACGTCCGTCCGCTGTTCGTTTCGCCTCGGGCGATCTGCATCACATCCAGTTCCGGTGCGGCACGCAATACCCGGTCTGCCAGCGTGGCGCGCCACGGCCACCTTAGGTTCCAATCACTCCCGCTGGAGGACTCCCGCCCGATCACCACTCTATTGAGATTGTTTTCACGCGCGTAGACGACCACCGCTTCACTGATACTTTCGCCCGCCAGTGTGGCGGTACGCGCACCGAGATCTTGCGCAAGTTTGAGCACATTGAGTATTCGCGTGCGTTCGGCTTCCGGCAGGCGCTGTAACTTCGGCGTTTCCACATAAACCGCGTGCCACGGCGCGTCCAGGCTATCGGCTAGTCGCGCAGTAGCGCGCACGACGCGCTCGCCGCCCTCGCGCGGACTCACGCACGCGAGCAGCGCATCGCGCGTCGCCCAAACACGCTCGATGGACTTTTGATCGCGGTAATCCTTGACCTCGGCATCGACGTGATCCGCTGTGCGGCGCAATGCCAGCTCGCGCAGCGCGATCAGGTTACCCTTCCTGAAAAAGTTCTTCGCGGCGCGTTGCGCTTGTTCGGGTAGATAGACTTTACCGTCTTCCAAACGCTTGAGAAGTTCATCTGGCGGAATATCGACCAACGTCACTTCGTCGGCCTGGCCGAACACATGGTCAGGCACGGTCTCCCATACCTTCACGCCGGTAATGCTGCCGACTACGTCGTTAAGACTTTCGATATGCTGGATGTTAAGCGTGGTGTGGACATCGATTCCCGCCTGCAACAACTCTTCCACATCCTGCCAGCGTTTGGCGTGTCGAGAGCCGGGTGCGTTGGTATGTGCGAGCTCATCAACGAGCAATAACGCCGGCCGCCGTTTCAACGCAGCGTCCAAATCGAATTCCCTGATGATGCGTTCTGATGTGGAAATTTCAGCGAATGGCAATATCTCGATGCCGCCAACTAACGCGGCCGTTTCCTTTCGCCCGTGCGTTTCAATGACGCCGATGACGACATCTCTTCCCTCGCGCAACGATGCGCCAGCCGATGCCAGCATCGCGTAGGTCTTACCGACACCTGCGTTGGCACCGACAAAAACCTTGAGCCGCCCACGGCGGCTCCTGGCGTCGTCTTCCTGAAGTTGGGCTAACAGCCGGTCCGGATCCGGCCTGGTCTGCTCGTTCAAATTATCACTTCATATTATCCAGGGCGAGGTTAACTTTTAGCACGTTTACATGCGCGTTTCCAAATATGCCGAGCCAGTTGGCCTGGGTGTTTGCCGCGACAACTTCACGGACTTTTGCTTCCGGCAAGCCGCGTACTTTTGCGACTCGCGCGAGCTGATATTCGGCGGCAGCCTCACTGATATGTGGATCCAGTCCACTGCCTGACGCTGTCACCAGATCGATCGGTACGGCCTTGGTCTGTTTGATGCCGGCATCTTGGTCGCCCTTGCCGAGTGCCTCGACGCGCGCCTTTGCGTTGTCAGCGAGTACCGGGTTCAATGGGCCGAGATTTGTGCCGCCCGATGCAGAGGCGTTGTAGGGATACGTGCCGGTACCGGACAATCGACCCCAGAAGTATTTGGGTTCCGTAAACTGCTGGCCGATCAGCGCGGAGCCGATGAGCTTGCCGTTCTGCTCGATCAAGCTGCCGTTCGCCTGGCTGGGAAATACCAATTGTGCAACGCCGGTGGTCAGCATGGGGTAGATCAAGCCGGTGATCACGGTCATCAATAGAAGCATCAGAACTGCGGGTTTTATTTGCTTAAACATGTTCATTTCCTTTCGATACAGCGTCTATACCCAACCAGCGGCGACGAGAATGAGATCAATCAATTTAATACCGATGAACGGCACGATGATGCCCCCCAGCCCGTAAACCAGCAGATTGCGACGCAACAACACTGCCGCACCCATCGCGCGATACTTCACACCCTTCAGTGCCAGCGGAATCAGCGCGATGATGATGAGCGCGTTGAAAATGACCGCTGAAAGAATCGCCGAATTTGGCGTGGCCAGCCCCATGACATTGGGCGCGCCAAGTTGTGGATAAGTTGCCGCAAACGCAGCGGGAATGATCGCAAAGTATTTGGCCACGTCGTTGGCAATTGAAAACGTGGTGAGTGCGCCGCGCGTCATTAGCATCTGCTTGCCCGTCTCCACCACCTCGATCAGCTTGGTCGGATTGGAATCAAGATCGACCATATTGCCGGCTTCTTTCGCAGCCTGGGTACCGCTGTTCATCGCCACCGCCACATCGGCTTGCGCGAGTGCGGGTGCATCGTTGGTGCCGTCACCCGTCATGGCCACCAACCGTCCTTCGGCCTGGTACTGACGGATCAACGCAAGTTTCATTTCCGGCGTAGCTTCGGCGAGAAAATCGTCCACGCCCGCCTCGGCCGCGATTGCCGCTGCCGTCAATTTATTGTCACCCGTGATCATCACCGTCTTGATACCCATGCGGCGCAGTTCTGCAAAGCGCTCGCGGATCTCCGGCTTGACAATATCCTTGAGTTCAATCACACCGAGAACTCGTCCATTCTCAGCAACGACCAGCGGCGTGGAACCACGACGCGCGACATCATCTACCTTGCGAGAAACTTCATCAGGAATGCGTCCGGCAGCTTGCTCGATGTGCAGCTTGATGGCGTCAGCAGAACCTTTGCGAATGCGGCGTGTATTGGCTTTATCTGCTATATCGACTCCACTCATGCGCGTCTGGGCTGTAAACGGAATAAAAACGGTTTCT
The DNA here is from genome assembly GCA_014378085.1 of Burkholderiales bacterium. The sequence continues at coordinate 19,996 of JACMOJ010000046.1, forward strand.
GGTTGAGCGGTGGGTGCCGCCTTATATTTCTGTTGGGCCAGCGCGACAATACTCTTCCCTTCCGGCGTTTCATCGGCAAGCGAAGCCAGGTACGCAACTTCAGCAAGCATCTGTTCGCTCACGCCAGGCGCCGTAAAAAACGCGGAGGCCTGACGGTTGCCGAAGGTGATGGTGCCCGTCTTGTCCAGTAGCAGCACGTCAACATCACCTGCGGCCTCCACGGCACGGCCTGAGGTCGCAATGACATTGGCCTGCATCATGCGGCTCATGCCTGCCACGCCGATTGCGGAAAGGAGCGCGCCGATGGTGGTGGGGATCAGACACACCAACAGCGCGATCAGTACGGTCACGGTGACTGCAGTACCGGCCTTGGCGGCCTCCACGGAGAATAACGAGAAAGGCAGCAGCGTCACGGTGGCCAGCAAAAAAACGATCGTCAATGCCACCAGCAGAATAGTTAAAGCAATTTCATTCGGCGTTTTGCGACGCTTGGCGCCTTCAACCATTGCAATCATGCGATCCAGAAAGGTCTCGCCGGGATTGACCGTGACTTCCACGATCAGCCAATCCGACAACACGCGTGTGCCGCCGGTGACACTGGAAAAATCCCCGCCGGATTCGCGGATGACCGGCGCGGATTCGCCGGTGATGGCGCTCTCATCCACTGAGGCTGCACCTTGCAGGACGATACCGTCTGCGGGAACGACGTCACCCGCCTGAACCAGCACGATGTTGCCTTTTTTTAGTTCTTCCGACGGTACGGTATGCGTTTCGCTGCCGAATACCGGCTGCGCCATCTTCTTTGCCCACACGGACTTTCGCAATCCACGCAACGAAGCCGCCTGCGCCTTACTGCGGCCTTCGGCCAGCGCCTCTGCAAAATTGGCAAACAGGACGGTGAACCACAGCCACAGCGAGATGGCCAGGATGAAGCCGGCGGAAGTTTCACCAGCTCCGCTCAGTGCATGAACGTAAAGCGCGCTCGTGAAAATGCTACCGATGTAGACCACGAACATCACCGGGTTTTTCATCTGCGTCATCGGCGACAACTTGCGGAAAGCATCCACTATTGCCAGCGAGAGAAGTGCGGTATCCATCAGGGAGAGGGTTTTCGTTTTCATATTGGCGGCCTATTTCGCAGCGAGCAGTATCAATTGCTCGACAATTGGACCCAGCGCCAGCGCCGGGATGTAGGTTAATGCACCAATCAACAGCACCGTGCCGATCAGCAGGACGATGAACAATGGCCCGTGCGTCGGCATGGTGCCGCCGGAAACGGGAATGCGTTTCTTGGCCGCCAGCGAACCAGCCAGCGCCAGCACCGGTACGATGATGGCGAAACGCCCGAACCACATGGCGATGGCCAAGGCAATGTTGTAGTACGGCGTATTCGCCGACAGCCCGGCAAAGGCACTGCCGTTGTTATTGGCCGCTGATGAGAACGCATACAGCACCTCCGAGAAACCATGCGCGCCTGGATTGAGAATGCCGACTTTGCCATCGGCAACCATCACCGCGATGGCAGTGCCGGCGAGTACCAGCAACG
>JACMOJ010000438.1 GCA_014378085.1 Burkholderiales bacterium
AGACGCGAGACCTCCACGCGAATCCAGGTTTAAGGGCCCGCAGAAGCCGCATGACGGCGATACACGAAGGCCGCGTGACGGCGATTCACACAAGCCGCGTGATGACGGTACACGAAGGCCGCATGACGGCGATACACGAAGGCCGCATGACGGCGATTCACACAAGCCGCGTGATGGCGGTACACGAGGGCCGCGTGAAGGGGAACCACGACGTGCCCCGGCATCTGCGCGCGGTGGCGTGGCAGGCGCTACCACACGGACGCCTAACAAGTATGGCGAGCGGACTGCACCAAAGCCTGACGCAAAGTTTGCGGCCAAGCCCGCCGGCGCACATCCCCGCGGCGAGCGTGGTGGTGCCGCGCCGCGCGATGGTGGCGCGGCGCGCGCATTTGTGCCACGCCCGGCAGGGCGGCGCGCAACCGGCATGGGTACAGGAACGAAATCTGACGCCGCTACGAATCGGGGAGACCGCGCGCAAGTGCCGCGGATTGATGGTAAAACTGGTCGCTACGACGGTAAACGAGATGCCCACGCGCTTTCGAAGCCGGTGCCTGTGAGTGTGCCAGTGCAGCCTGCACGTGAGCCAGACGGCATGATTCGCGTCTCCAAACTTTTGTCTGAACAGGGCCTTTGTTCACGCCGCGAAGCCGACAGCTACATTGCGCGTGGCTGGGTATGGGCGGACGGTGAACGCGTGACCGAGCTTGGCACCCGCGTGTTGCCCACCGCCAAACTGACGCTGGACCAGCACGCCACGATGATGCAGGATCAGCGGGTGACAATTTTGCTGAACAAGCCAATCGGTTATGTGTCCGGTCAGGCCGAAGATGGTTACGAGCCGGCGAGTGTGCTCATCACCGCCGAGACGCAGGTTGAGACCGACGAAGCACGGTTTCAACACATCAATCGTCGCGGGCTGGCACCGGCCGGGCGGCTTGATATCGATTCGACTGGCCTGTTAGTGCTGACGCAAGATGGGCGTATCGCCAAACAATTGGTCGGCGAAAACAGCCCGGTGGAAAAGGAGTACTTGGTGCGTGTTGAAGGCAAACTTGCGCCGGGCGATCTTGAGCGCTTGCAACACGGACTTGAACTCGACGGCGAGGCATTAAAGCCGGCCAAGGTTAAATGGCAAAACGCGGACCAGTTGAATTTCATTTTGCAAGAGGGTAAGAAGCGTCAGATTCGCCGCATGTGCGAGACGGTCGGGTTAAAAGTTGTCGGCCTAAAGCGCATTCGTGTTGGCAATGTGTTACTTGGCGATTTACCGCCTGGCAAATGGCGGTTTCTGCGCGGCAATGAGAATTTTTTATAACGTTGCTTGGTTAGCCATGCGCGGGTGACGAAAACCGTACTGACGGTCGTCACCACACACCCCTATAATCTCTGCTTTCATTAAATTCATTACCCCGCTTCTGTGCTGTTCCTTAAGTGCCTTGAGTGCCTTGAGTGCCTTAAGTGCCTTAAGTGCTTTAAGCGCCTTCAGCGCCTTCAGCGCCTTCAACGCCTTCAACGCCTTCAACGCTACAAATATCCTAAGCGCCTCCGAGAGCCAACATGAAATTTCGTTTTCCCATTGTCATCATCGATGAAGACTTCCGCTCCGAAAATACGTCGGGCTTGGGCATCCGCGCGCTCGCGGCGGCAATCGAGACTGAAGGCATGGAAGTGCTGGGTGTCACCAGCTATGGCGATCTCTCTCAATTTGCGCAACAGCAAAGCCGCGCCTCCGCCTTCATTCTGTCTATTGACGACGAAGAATTTACGCCCGGCCCCGAACTGGATCCGGCGGTATTGAACCTGCGCGCGTTTATCGAGGAAATTCGCTTTAAGAATGCCGACATTCCGATCTACCTTTATGGCGAAACCAAAACGTCGCGTCATTTGCCAAACGGCGTACTGCGCGAGTTGCACGGCTTCATCCATATGTTTGAGGACACGCCAGAGTTCGTGGCGCGACACATCATCCGCGAAGCGAAGTCCTACCTTGATGGACTAGCGCCGCCGTTTTTCCGCGCGCTGGTGCACTATGCGCAAGACGGATCGTACTCTTGGCATTGTCCCGGTCACTCAGGTGGCGTGGCGTTTCTGAAGTCACCAATCGGGCAAATGTTTCACCAATTTTTTGGCGAAAACATGCTGCGTGCCGACGTCTGTAACGCGGTCGAGGAGTTGGGTCAGCTGCTGGATCACACCGGCCCGGTGGCGGCCTCCGAGCGAAACGCGGCGCGCATTTTTAATGCCGACCATTGTTTCTTTGTTACCAACGGTACATCCACTTCCAACAAGATGGTGTGGCACGCCAACGTCGCACCAGGCGATACGGTAATTGTTGACCGCAACTGCCATAAGTCGATACTGCACGCCATCATCATGACCGGGGCGAACCCGGTGTTTTTGATACCGACGCGTAACCATTTGGGCATCATCGGGCCAATTCCGTTATCCGAATTTTCGCCCGAAGCAATTCAGCGAAAAATTGACGCAAACCCTTTCATCACCGACAAATCGGCGAAGCCGCGCATCCTTACCATTACCCAATCCACCTACGATGGCGTGATGTACAACGTCGAGATGTTGAAAGATAGCTTGGGTAGCCGCGTTGAGACATTGCACTTTGACGAAGCGTGGCTGCCGCATGCCACGTTCCATCCGTTCTACAAAGACATGCACGCCATCGGTGACGTCAATAACGGCCGACCACGTTGCAAAGACGCCGTCATCTTCGCCACCCATTCGACGCATAAGTTGCTCGCCGGTATTTCACAAGCCTCACAAATTCTGGTGCAAGAGTCGGAGACCGTGAAGCTCGACCGCACACGTTTTAATGAAGCCTACTTGATGCACAC
>JACMOJ010000439.1 GCA_014378085.1 Burkholderiales bacterium
GAGGTGGTCACAAATTGTGACCACCTCGCCAGACTGAAGTTTTCTAAGTCGCTGCCGTTTGCCTTCACGGAGCATGGCGCAATTCAAGCTGCCAATGTGCTGGCGTCACCGCAGGCGATTGAAATGGGCGTCTATGTGGTGCGCGCCTTTGTGCGACTGCGCGAGATGATCGTATCGAACAAGGAACTGGCGCTGCGCTTGGATGACCTGGAGAACAAGGCCGAGCTGCTGTCGCTGCAGCATGACACCTTTGCCCACAATACCCGTGTGCAGTTAAAGCAGGTCTTCGAAGCCATCCGCGAATTGATGGCACCACCACCTGAAACCAACAAGAAACGGCCGATTGGCTTTGTGACCCCAGAAGACGCGCCAGACAAACCAAAAGCGGCTAAGGCAAAAAAATAATCACCATTCTTAGCCGCTAAAAAAGAAGCCGCACCCAGAACCCACGCGGCAAGCAGTGGGTTGGGGACGGCTTTTTTGTTTTAAAGAAGAAGCTGTTAATTTTCGATCAGGGATCTTCACTCAGAATAATGTCCCGCTCTCGTTCAAAGATCGGATACGTGGCAGGATCGTGGTCGCTAAACGCTTCATAAAAACCAGGCTCCTGCCAAGCAGCAGGTGACATGTCTGTAGTCCCCTGATAAACCGTCGTGCGCCAATTAGACGGCATCACATCGCTAACGACTTCAAAGCATTCTTGCTGATGACTTCCTATATGCGGCCACTCTCCCTCGCGGTAGCCGCTGATTATTCCGTAACTACGCTTCCCATCGTGCTCAATAGACATTGAAAGAACATGATAGACACGTCCAAGTGTTAGCCAAGGAGAGAACTCAACTTCTCGTCCGTCCGCGTTTAATATTTGAATACATTTTACTTTCATGGCTTTTTAGGTACCCCTGACATGTTATTGAATACCGCTTTGTAATCCAGACCATAGAACACCTCACCAGTTGTCGGGTTCTTATAAAAATGCATCTGGAAATCGCCTGCAGGGCTGCGGAACACTTCGGTCGTGTATTTTCCGAAACCAGCGGGAATATCGGGGTTACTCAGTCTGCCGACTCCCAGGCCGCGTATAACGTCTGCGCTATTAATCGTATCCTGCGTCAACGTCCCTGCCGCCGTGAAAGGTGACCTGGCAGATTCCAGCGTCAGTTGTTCCGCCAGTTTCGATGCATTGGCAACACCGTAGGCCTCACCGACGCCCCTTGCCCCAGACGCGCCCACGCCCTCCCGCAACAATACCCCAATCTCTTTCGAGCCAACATTCTTCATCACTCCAAACATTGCGCTAGCACCGACAGCCGCCGCCTTCACACCAAGGTAAGCACCCTTGATCGGCGCACCAATCAAGTCGTCCGGTGCAAACATGGGTTGCTGCAGAGCTTGTGCCTTCTCTTGCTGAAGTTTCCAGTCGTCGGAACCCACTTCCCATTGACGAGACCCGCCGAAAGTGGGCCCAAGTTCGTTTGCTGGAATTTGCCGCATTTGCGGTGACGATAAATCAACGGCATACGACACCGATCCGGTGTTCCAGATCCAGCCGCCATTTGGGCCAGGCTCGGTTCCAACCAGACTGAGCGAAGCATCAATCAGCGATGGGCCAACTTCACGCAACGGAATTGGCGCTGCTGGTACTTGACCTAATGCGCCGTGTAATGCCAACTCGGCAGTCGCCTGGCCGTCAAAACGCGCTAGTTCCAAAGCATAGCTGTTACCGGCGGGATTGTATCCACCGCTGCCGATACTCATCCCGCCAATCTGAGCTGCGATATTACTGCCCATCGAATTACCACCAAATGACGCACCACCCCCGATTGCCGAGAACATGACCGCATCACGCGCATTTTCTTGCTGCTGCAACGCCATTTCGCTCTGGGTCGTTCTTCCCACTTGTTGATTGGCGAGAATTTGGTTGAACGCATATGGTCCGATGCAAAGTCGTAGTCGCACGCGCTGTGAACGTAGGCGTGGTGCGGCTTTGAAGGCAATGGCGGTGCTCGACATCAGGCCAGTTTAACTTTTTGGCCCCGACGTTCGGTTTCTGATTGCTCACCTTTTCTATCGCAGCTAAGCGGAACGGCATTTTCTTAGCTGCGGTTTTTTGCTGCTGCGCGACCAGGCTGTTTGGGGCGCGCAGCGACCCAAACAGCCTTGGCTTTGCTGGTGCCGTGATCTGGCAGCGCTCTTCGCTGTTACGTGCCCCCTGACTGACGGCGAAGCGCGGCGGCAAGCGACGCAGGAGCGCGCACCGTAACCCTGACCAATCGTAAGCGCGAATTTCTCCACACCGAGCTGAGAATCGCTGGGAACGAGGCGAGTGGGCATGGCACTGCGGCGATCGTTTCCGATCGGCGATGGCAGGTCTAGGCAAGACAGAGTGCCGGGCGGCGGAC
>JACMOJ010000440.1 GCA_014378085.1 Burkholderiales bacterium
AAGCGGGCACGGATGGACACGACTTCGCCTTCCCCATTCTGGCAACGGATTGCGCGAATGTTTGTGCCTTCCTTGTCGGCCGCCAGTAATCGGGTGTCACGCAACAACACCAGCCGACCACTTTTAACGTGCGGTGTCAGCAAACTTTCCAAATAACCTAGTGCGACTTGGGGTTCGATACACAGACGGCTCACCCAGCCATCACCCGGGTTACAGCCTTCGGTCATCTCGGTGTTGTCGACAAAATCCTGCTGTGCCAAATAGTGGGCGCGCATCGACCTTCGAAAGTCGAGATAACTTTCACTCGCGCCACCAAATTCAATCAGTCGATGTTCATCTGGAGGGACACCTTGGGCCGTCAGCTGGCCACCGATCCAACAAAATTCACTCGTTAGCGCCACCCGGCGTCCCGACTCACAGGCCCGCCATGCCGCCAGCACGCCGCCAAGACTGGCACCAATCACCGCAATTTCCACTTCAACATGCCGCATCGTCATGGCGCACCTGCATCGCGGTAAGGCGCAAGATCGATGTCAATTTCAAAGGTCCGTTGCCACGGCAATCGAATCGCCGTTACCCGAAATAACAGTCCGTGCTCAGCCAGCCAGTGATTTGCGGCGGGGATGAACATGTCGGCAACTTTGCTCGCTAATGTCGCTGGTGGCGCGACCGTTTCATCCATCACGTTTCGGATCTTTTGCCGCCACACCGACTGATAGAGAGCGTCTTCAACCAACCGCAGGCATACCGCCGCTTCGTTCGCTGGTTCAATGTAACGCCATCTGGCCAGCGAACATTGCGCAAGCAGGCTGCCGATACTGTTACTTGCGGTATTCCAACCCGCATAGGCCGCCAATTCTTTGAATGGCATGTGGGCGGCAAATTGCACCATCATCGCCGGATCCCCGCCGTTGGCATAGGCGAGATCAAGCAATGCAATCGGCTTCGCCATATTTTTGGCTTGCGCGATCGATAACCACCAAGACGCGGCAATACCGGGCTGGGTGGGCAGCGGAAGTTGCATCGCCCAATCCCCTTGTTCCGCGCCTTGCGTATGAATCGCCAGCATCACATCCGCGTCTGCTAACTCTACAACGGTGACCGCGCCGGCGGCTGCAAGCTGCGAATCAATCGATTGCAGAATCGGGCGATCTTCATAACGCGCACAAAGACGGCCGACACCGTCAGGGTCGCTAAAGGCGATAAATACCTTAAGCGCCGCGCTGTTCGAGAGTCCGCAAACGAGATAGGCACACAACGTATGCGCCACTTCATCCGCTCCGGGGTAAATACGCACAACGTCGGCTAAACCGCGTTCGGCAACGAGCCGTTCTAATTCACGTCGTTCAGCGATATTGAAGCCAAACGCAGCCGTATCATCTTGCGGCAGAATCAAACGGTTGATACCGTCATCGCCCACCAACCCCAACGCGGCGAGTGCCACGGCAAAGTTGCGCTTTCGGGTCACCGTGTAATCGTCCCGGACAGCAATCGGGATAAGGGTTGACGTTTGATCACGGATACCCTTGGCCGCCGCGTCGCCGGTGACCGCGAATTTGTCGGCATAAAAAGACCAACGCCAAATCAGCTCACCGTAATCCGCCCAATACAACTTCTCTTCTGCGTTGATGTTGTTATTTGAAATGCGCATCGTCGCCAGAAATACGTAGACGGGTTTGTGCGGGAAGCGCACCTTGAGTCTTTGTATGAGATCGAGACGGCTTAGCAGCGTGGGCAGATCATCCTGGACAAATCGCGACGGGACGAGCCCACCGTAGACCAGCATATCAAGCGAAATGACAAATCCATCAGCCATCGGCGCTTCCGCTTGCAACCACTCTGCGAGCGCGTGGCAGTCAGCCGGCACACGAAAGTGACCGAGCAACGCCGTTGGCGGCGTCACCACATCAATATCCGCCGTCGCGACGAGCTGCACCACCTGCTGCCGAACCACCGGGCGCGCATCGACTGGTAACAACACGATGCGTCGTCTGCGCGGTTGTCGCGCGGCGTTCAGCGTCGACATCTCAGCGTGACAATTTCATGGGGCCGAACCACAAACATTGGCCTGTCGCAATCTTCGCCATTCGCGGTGACGCGTTTCCATCTCGGCTGAGATTCGAGCCGCCCTGCTGTTGCGTCCACTGTGGCGTCCGGCGGGTCGGAAGAAAGCACCGAAGAAAGCGGGGTAGAAAGCGTATAGGGCTGATCCACCTCGGTCGGATTCCAGAGACGTAATTCAAGTGAATCGCCGACGCGGCGTACAGCGCTGATTTGTAGAGTCTGATTATCAATATCAACACCGCCTGCCCAGCGTGAAGTTGCACCACGCAGACAGACTAACGGCCGCCGAAAGCGTTGCGCCGCCGCAAGCGGGTGAACCGCAGGGCTGCCAATCGCAATCTGGAATTCAAACACCTCGGTGCCGGGGCACTGCGCGTCTGGTGTCTCCATATCCGGCCCCGCCCCAACCCCACGTGTGACAAGATCGCGCCGCGACATCCATCCCACACTGCGGATTAACGTCACGCCGAGCAACTGCCGACCGTCGATTTCCAACATTTCGTACTCTTGCATGGCGCGATGAAAAAAATGCAACTCGCCGGCGACGATGGCGCTGAGTGACGGCTTGACCGCAACCGGCATCTCTTGACGGCTCGGCACAGATGGATAGTTGGCGTAGGTCACGGGGTGACGTACCCACTCAAAGCCTGAATCACTGAAGGTGTGTTCAACACGTGTTGGCAAGCGGAGCCACAAACGCGTTCGCTGATCTTCTGCGCGATTTATCCAGCGAAGGGAACAATCGATCGTCGGCGCGTCGTGAAACAAACGTATGCGCAGCAACCCCTCATTGCAAACGGTTTCATCCGACCGACCGGCACGCGCAGCCGATATGCACTTTGGTGTTGTTAGCGTGACCGCAAGAACAATCTCTTGCAGCGCCGCCAACGATCGCGCAGAGACGATGGAAAAGCGGGTTTGTTCCACCCGGTGTGGGATTGGCGGCGGCGAGAAATTGTACGAGTCACCCGCGTCCAGCTCCGAGGCAAACGACAAAGCCGGTGTTAACGTTTGCCCGCTAACCAGATCGGTGATGGTGAGTTCATTGTTGTCACCATTGTTGTGACCGTTGTTGTCACCACGGTTGTCGCTGAGGCCAACGCGGTAGCGCCGATTTTCGATGAACTTTGGTGCCGACGAAGTTGGCGGTGGTGTGGGTGTTGGTGCGGGCACTGGTACAGCCGTCGATGCGAACTCTGACAGGACGGTCGTATCCGCCTCCACCACACAAGCGAGTGCGGTGAGGCCGGGGATCTCGCACTGCACCAGTACCTCGTAACGGTGCCCGACAAGCCGCTCGGGAAAATCATCAATTGGTGACCGAAACATCGCATCGGGCACAACACTGAGCAATTCACACTGAAGCGTAACGCCGGCCAGCGTCTTGATACACAACACTTTCCGTGGCGTGCCGCGCAAGAACAAATTAATCACCTGTGCCCCGTCGTGGGCAACCGGTAGCGGGTTAAACAGCGAAAAACAGGCATCGTCCGCAAACACATCGGACGTCGCCTCGCCAAGCCTACCGTGCTGCTCAACACTAACCAAACCACCGGCAACCATTGCGCGATCGACCAACGCTTGTAGACGTTGGTCAATCAATTGATAGCGCGTCATCATTTCTTGATGCACTTGATCAACGCTGCAGCCACAGATTGAATCGTGCGCCTGCTGCTGGATCACCATCCGCCATGTGTCATGCAGGTAACGGGCCGGGTAATCGTCACCCACCGGGAGCTGCGCAAGCAGCGGTTCAACCACCCCCAGCAGTCGATCTTCCGCATCTTGATTAAGGCGTTTTAGATAACGCCTCGTCGAGAGAACGTCAGGCAATACAAAAGCTTGTGTGTTATTACGCAACGCACCACGAATTGTTTGGCGACGGCCCTCCGTTTGCGCCATGACCGTATCGACATGACTTGCGAGAGACTTTTCTGACAGCTGATATTGGTGGTTGGTGGCGTTAAACGACGCAAGACGATCAGCGATCGCATCCACCGAAAGCAAGTGATCGCCGCCTTGGGTCAGCAACAGCTCTGTCGCAAGACTATGCGCGGCCACACCATCGAGATAGCGTGTCAGCGCAACCTGCCAATCGGCCACATTGAGCGGGTGCTGATAGTAGCCTTGCGTTAAGAAGATGGCACCGACCCGCGTACCATCAGGTGATTGCCAATCAAATTCGGCCACAGGCGAATCGACTCCGCGCCACATGACTGCGGAGTGGATATTGAAGTTCGCAAGCAACTGCGGCATTTGCCCGATATGCCCAAAGGTGTCTGGCAGATAACCCACGTACTGGCAATTACCCGCCTCAACCGCATCACCAATGCCGATTTCCAAATTGCGAAGTAACGATTCTCCACAAACCAAAAATTCATCGGCCATCACGTACCAAGGCCCAAGCGCGATGCGCTGGTCGCGGAGCAATTTCCGAACTCGCGAAACAAGCGCAGGTTCAGCGTTAGCCAGCAGATCTTCAAACGCGGCGGTCTGCCCGTCAAACAAAAACTGCTGTAATTTTCCCGCCTCCATTTGCGCAACTACGCGTGTCATCACTTGGATCAAGCGCGCGACAAACGTCTGGTGTGGAAAGTACCACTCACGATCCCAGTGCGTCTGCACCACCACCGCAACGGGCCGCTTTGATGTGGCGGAACCGCTCATCCCTTCACCGCACCTTTCATAGCGCCTTCAATAAAAAACCGCTGTGTGAAGGTGAAAAATAACAAAATCGGAATGATCGAAAACACGGCGCCTGCCGCCACCAAACGCCAATCCAGCGAAAAGGTACTGGCTAAACGATTGACGCCGAGCGGTAGGGTAAATAACCGGGGCTGATCGATGATGATCAACGGCCAAAGAAAATCTCCCCACACCGCAATGAAGCTGAACACCGCCAACGTCGCCAGAGACGGCTTCACCAACGGCAACATGACGTACCACCAAATGCGAAGGCGCGACACACCATCCATGATTGCTGCCTCTTCAACGGCAGCCGGGACAGACAAAAACGCTTGACGCATGAAGAAAATTCCAAACGCAGTGCACGCATGTGGCAACACCAAGCCTAGATAGGTGTTCTGTAGTCCGAGTGAAACCGCCAACTCATAGACGGGAATCATCAGCAGTTGGAACGGGATCATCATTGACGACAGCAACACAATGAACAACACAGCCCGACCCTTAAACGGTATGCGTGCCAACGGATAGGCGGCCAATGACGCGAGCAAAAGATTCAACGTCACCGAAACAACGGCGACCAGCGCGCTGTTTTTTAGGTAAAGCAGAAACGGCTGCGAATCGAGCACACGGAAGAAATTGTCGAATGTCGGCGACTGCGGGCTGAATACGGGTGGGTACGCAAAGATGTTTTCGTCGGCCGACTTCAGAGAGGTCGATAACAACCACAGGAATGGTCCGACCGTGAACAGCAACACCAATGCGATGGCAGCGTAGCGCAACAACAATGCGAGCGCCATCCTAGGACTACTAAGACTAGGTTTTCTCACGCAAGAACCTCAGATTGATGAGTGAGAACACCAGCGTCAGCACGAAGAGGACCACGCCGATGGCGGACGCGTACCCCATTTCAAACTCACTGAACGCCGACTCGTACAGATAGTAGACAAGGGTCTTGGTCGAATCCATCGGCCCGCCCTGCGTCATGACGTACACCTCCTCGAACACTTTCATCGCGGCGATGGACGACATAACGGTGACCACGGCAATCGAGGGGCGCAACAGCGGGATGGTAATGTGAATCATTTGCTGCCATGCGCTAACACCCTCCACCTCCGCAACCTCGTATAGGTGGCGGGGTATCGATTGCAAACCCGCCAGATAGATCACCATGTAATAGCCCATGCCACTCCAGATCGTGACGGCCATTACGCTAAACAGCGCATTGGCGGGATCGGTGAGAAAAGCGACCGGATCGGTGGTGATACCGGACGCGAGCAAGACATAGTTGAGGATGCCTTGTTCTTCGTAAACCCATTTCCAAATCAGCCCGCTGATAACCAATGACGTGATGACCGGCAGATAAATGGCGGCACGAATGAACGCGATGCCCGGAATATGTTTGTTCACCAAGGCAGCAAGGAAGATTGGCGCAACCACCAACACTGGTACCACTATCACCATGTACAGCAAGGTGTTCTTCAGCGCCGCCCAAAAAAACGGGTCGCGCCAGACATTGATGTAGTTGGCGAAACCGACAAACTCCGCCTCACGAATCATATTGAAGTTGGTAAAACTCAGATAAACCGCTTTCAACGCCGGGTACAACACAAAGGTCGCCAGCACCACACACGCCGGCACCAAAAACAGGTACGGTGTAAGCGGATTTCCAGCAATGTGCGGGGAAGCTGACTTGCTCATCGCACCTCCACGGCCAGCCGGTCGAACACCAACCGCGCGGCACCATACACGCCCGCATCGTTGCCTAATGTTGCTGCGACGACCGGCACTTTTACGTCGCGCGCCGCCAACCCCGCCGCGAATATCGGCCACCAATGCTCTCGCGAATCAACCATCCCGCCACCCACAATGATGATGTCTGGATCAATCATCCAATACAGGTTAAACACCTGCAACACTAGATGCTCGCACCATCGCTCCACTGCGAGCCGCGCATGATTTTCACCAAGACAAAATCGTTCCATCACCGCCGCACCGCTGCTTTCGGCTAATGGGCTTTGGGCTAATGGGCTTTGGGCTAAATCCTCGCCCGCGACGATCTGCCGGTAAACATGGTAGAGCCCGGTGCCGGACACCAAGTGTTCGACCTTAACCTCCGCTTGTGAATAGCGATCCCACATGCGGGCGATACCAAAGTGCCCGGTCATGTGATGCCGACCAGTCAGCAGGCGACCATCGACCATCACAGCACCACCAAGCCCGGTCCCCAGTGTCAGCATGACTGCGCTTGTGTCGGGCGCCAGCGTGTGCCCGCCGCACCAAATTTCCCCTGCCAGCGCACAATTCGCGTCGTTGTCCGCTACCACCGGCACTTGATACCGCTCCGCAAAAAACGCGCCTAATTGGGTGCCCGCCCAGCCGGGGATTTGCGGCGCAGAGCTGACAACCAAACCGCTGGTGGGTTCAATGACACCGGCCGATGACAGGCCAATTCCGCAAACCGCAGGGGGCGAATGTGCTGCAGAAATTTGCGTTTGCAACTCGTCGATACTCGCCTGAATCACTTCCAGTACGTGGCCCGCCCCACGTTCCGCACCGGTCGGGCGCCGTGTCCCGGCGATCATCATTGCGTCACGGTCGATCAAGGCCGCGCGAATTTTGGTGCCGCCGATATCGATCGCGATGGCGACTGGCGTGGCGTGTTGGTTCATGGCACTTTCTTTGCAGTGCTGCCGTCGACGACACGGTTGTTGGCAACCTCGGTGGTGGCAACCCCTCGGTTGGCCAATTTTTTTGCACAGGGTAATAACGCCGACCATGTAGCGTCGATCTCGGTCAACGCTTGGCGGGTAGTCTTACGGTTGAGCATCACCGCTTGCAGATTACGCGCATAGTCGCTGCGAAATTTGTTGTAGTTGCGCATTGGCGGCACCAGCACTTCCCCGCGTTTTACCTGCTCAACCGACAACGCGCGCGCTTCGTCAAGCAGACGATCGCCAGACGGTTTTGTAAAAAATGGATCCTCATAACTTTTTGTGCTCGACGGTAGGATCGGCACACGTCGCGCGAACTCGGTTTGATTGGCCGCATTGGTCAAAAACGTCGCGAAGCGAAATGCCGCTAGTTTGTTGGGCGACTGCTCGAGTACCGCCACGTTCATCGCCGCGATATTCGGCGGCGTATCGCTGCTGCCGATTTGCAACGTCACACCCACGTCGGCGTAGAACGCCGGATTGTTCGTTTTGATGAATTGCAGAAACTGCATCCCCGTACTCACCATCGCCACCTGCCCAGCCAGAAACATTTCTACCGCTTTACGGTGCCCTTCGGTGACAACATTTTTTGGAACCAATCCGTCTTGATACAACCGTTGATGAAAGGCGAAGACACGTTCTCCGCGTTCGTCAATAAACCCCGCACGACAACCATTTACACTCAGAATTGGCGCTCCCATCGAGACCAGCGTCTCTAGCGGCGTACTGCCATCGAGCGCAGGAAAGTAGGCGTAACGGCCGGTGGCGGCCCTGACCTTCTGCGCCGCCGGCAACAATCCTTCAAATGTCTTCGGCGCCTCCACACCGGCTTGGCGTAGCAGCGGTTTGTTGTACAACAGCACACTCGTCGTGAGATACCAAGGTAGGGCAAAGGTCTTTCCGTCGAGTCGGTTCGCCTTCCACGCGGCGGGCAAATACGCGCGGATTTCCGCGGCGCTCAGAAATTTTTCCGGATCCGCTAACGCGCCAAACTCGGCCAGTTTTGAAGCGAACTGTGGATTCAAATTCACCACGTCGGGCGCGGGTCGCCGCGGGGTTGCCGCCGCAACGGCGGTGAGGGTTTTTTTCTCCATTTCTGACCACGGCACATCCACCCACTTCACACGTATGTCTGGATGCTGCTTTTCGAAATCACGGATGACGCCGCGAATGTACGCATCGTGAAACGGCGATAGTTGCATTGTCCAAAACTGTACTTGCACGACATCCGCAAGCGTGCCGGTCGACGTCAGCGCAGAAAATCCCGTCAACAAAAACACGGATAGGGCGCGCCACCGTTTGGCAAGACTCGCTGATAATGTCGCATTACGTGGTCGGTTCATTGGAACTTAAAACTCCTGCAAAGACGGGCGTTTCCAAGCAAAAATGGCTGGATTCCACCGTCTACCGGACACTTTGACGATAATTTCAGCACCCTACTGATTCCTCTTTGATGAACTTTCGAACACCTGCTCTCATCGATTCTGCCTTGCGTGGACGCCTTGTGGTGTCTTGCCAGCCCGTAGACCACGGGCCGCTCGATCGCGATGACGTAGTGGTAGCGCTGGCGGCGGCCGCGATTGCAGGCGGGGCCGGGGGTGTTCGCATTGGAAGCGCAAAGCGTGTGGCGGGGGTAC
>JACMOJ010000441.1 GCA_014378085.1 Burkholderiales bacterium
CGAGCGCCAGACGCTGGTCGGTAAAGGCGCTCACGCGAAAGCCGCGCCGCTCTAGCAACCGTGTCACTAAATACACTAACGCCTCATCATCGTCTAAATACAAGATGTGCGCGGCGACAGCCTCCGCAGCCATCGCCTCGGCGGCGACTTCCCCCGCTTCAGCCGCGCCAACCACCGGATCAGGAGCCACCGGCGGGGTGGCGGCCATTTCGACGGGTGATGCATCGGCGGCAGAAAAATATATTGTGAAAACCGTCCCTTTGCCGACGGTGCTTGCAACCGTGACAACGCCACCATGCGCCTCAACAATGCCATGCACCACCGCGAGCCCCAAACCCGTTCCCTCGTTGACTGCCTTGGTGGTAAAGAACGGTTCGAACGAGCGCTTCAGGGTCGCCTCATCCATTCCGGGGCCATTATCTGCCACCGAAAGTTTGACGATGTTGCCGTTAATGGAATTCAATTTTTGTAGCGGCGGCTCAGTCTCGATGAGCGCGGCATCAAGCAACACCGCCTCAAGCGCAATCGAGATTTCCCCTTTATGTCCGCCAATTGCCTGCATCGCATTGGTCGCGAGATTCATGATGACTTGTTGGAGCTGTGTGGCGTCTCCCACCACCGCCACCACCGCTGGCGCATTCTCAGAGCTGGCGTTCAGCGTGATCTGGCTGGGCAGTGTCGCACGCAATAGGCGAACGGATTCGTCAACAATGACGCGTAGATCAAGCGTTCTGAATACCGTGGCCTGGCGGCGGCTGAACGACAAAATTTGCCCCACTAAATCGCGCGCACGTGCACCCGCTTTTCGAATTTCGTCGAGGCTCACCTTTACGTCAGGGGCCAAACTCGCCCCTTGCTGGGCGAGCTCCACATTGCCTAATATCGTCGCCAAGATGTTATTAAAGTCATGGGCGATGCCACCGGCAAGGGTGCCGATCGCTTCCATCTTTTGTGACTGTTGCAGGCGCTCTTCTAATGCTTCCCGCATCGCCTCTGCACGTTTTTGCTCAGTCAAATCAATGTCAAGGCAGAACAGTTCGTGGACACGCCCACCGCGCTTGGTGAGTGCATGCGTTGAATACACCGACACCATCGAGCCGTCTTTGCGTTGCATGGCCAATTCGCCGGCCGGCTCTACTTCGCCGGTTTTCGCCATCTCGGCTATCGCTGCTGCCACGCCGCCGCGCATCTCGACGGGAATAATAAGGTCAAGTAAGTTTTTGCCGATTGCCTCGACGGCCGTAAAGCCATAGAGCCGCTCGGGGGCGCGATTCCAAAACACCACCGTGCCATCCATTTGGTAAGCCTGCACCGCAATGCTCGACACGTCCTCCATTAATGACCGGAAGCGCAGCTCACTCTCGGCCAGCGCATGCTCGGCGGCGCGCTGCTCGCTCAAATCCGTCAACACCGCAATCGCGCCGACGTTAATTCCGTTCACATATCGCGGCGATGCGGTGATGAACACCGGCACCACTCGACCATCGGCACGAACCCGACGTGACTCATACGTGGCGGCAACGCCTTCGCGTCGTTTGCTGAGTTGGTTACGCAGCTCCACTTTATCCGCATCCGGCAAAAAGTCTTCAAGATTGCGCCCCACCAACGCCGTTGCATCGTAGCCAAGCAGCTCGGCGTACGCGGCGTTTACAAACTCGAATCGCCCTTGAAGATCTGACACGCCAACCCCTTGCTCCATAGAGTTGACGATACTCTCGGCAAAGTCACGCTGATCTTTGAGCGCCTGTTCCATGGCAATACGTTCGGTAAGGTCGGTGACGACCGCAATCGCGCCGTTGTAACGCCCCTCAATAAACCGCGAGGAGGCTGTGACAGATACCGCTATCACGCCGCCGCCCTTACTCACTAACTTTATTGGATAGGTGCTTGTCACACCTGCTCTACGCAGTTCGCGCTGGGCCGTAGAAGTATCGATATTCCCCGGATGGGTGATGTCGGTCGTCGATTTGCCGACAAATTCTTGTGGTTCCCACCCCAATAGCTTGCCGTAGGCGGGATTAATGTATTCAAATCGCCCCTCCGCGTCCGTCACACCAACACCCTGCCCCATGTTGCTTAAAATATTCTCGGCGAAGTCACGCTGCTGCGCCAGTGCCGCTTCGATGCGTTTACGCTCAGTGAGGTCGGTGATGACGGCAATCGAGCCAGCAAACTCACCATCTTTAAATCGCGGCGTTCCAGTCACCGACGCATAAACGAAGCTGCCATCTGCTCTTGGAAACCGTACCTCGTAGGTCGAGGTGAGTCCAGCTTGCCGTAATTTGCGCTGTTCCGCGTGGATATCCGCTTCGGGCGCATATGAAACATCGGCTGGTGTCTTGCCGACGACATCGCCTACCTCACGGCCGACCAGTGCTGCATAAGCCGGGTTACAAAACTCAAAGCGTCCGTCTTGACCAATAATGGTAAGACCCTGCCCCATCGCGTTCAATACATAATTCGCGAAATCTCGCTGCTCCTGCAGCACCGCTTGCAGCCGATCTCTTTCCGTCAAATCGGTGATGATCGAAATGCCACCATCAAACGTGCCATCCGTAAAGCGCGGCGTACCGCTTATAGAAACACGAACCTTGGTCCCGTTACCACGTAGTAGCACGGTGACATATTCTGACGCGATTCCCTCGCGTCGCAGCGCGGTATGCTCTACGCCTAATGCTGCATCTTCTGGCACCACAAAATCATATGCGCTGCGCCCGATCAAACTATCTGCATCCACACCTAGCAGTTTTGCGAGTGCCGGATTCACCAGCAGCAATTTGCTGTCCGCGTCGGTAACACTTAAGCCTTGCGCTATCGACGTAATCACTTGATCGTCAAACTTACGCTGCGCCGCGAGTTGTAACTCGGTCTCTTTTCGCTCCGTGATGTCATGTAAAGTTCCGACCAGCTTGACCGTGACGCCGTCTAGCTGATGTGCAACGCCTTGCATACGCGCCCTAATAGGTCGCCCTGTTGCCGTGATCATGGGGACTTCAATATCCCAGCCGATCCCGTGTTCATCTGCCAACACATGCGCTTCACGGATTGTCGCCCACGTATGCGGCGGGTAAAACTTCATCACATCTTCAGTCGTCGCGGGCGAAATTGGCGGCTCAATTTCAAGGATCCTCAACGTTTCGGCCGACCAAACGCGTTTATCCGTGGCAGGGTACATTTCCCAACCGCCAATCCGCGCAAGGCGACTTGTTTGGGCTAGTGCCTCCTCACGCGCCCTCAGCGCGGCGAGCTGGCGGTTAAAGGCGGTAAAGAGTTCGCCAATTTCGTCAGGCCGTGCTACCGCCAACGGTTGCGCCCCGCCACTGATGGCCGCGTCTAGTCGTGCTGCGGCACCCCGCACCGGTGCCAGCTCGCGCCGTACCGTTAACCACATAAATCCTGCCGCAAGTGCCGTAAGCAGCATCGCCGCAACCACAAGTTTTGCCCGTGTCGCAACAATTGGCGCATTTAGTTCCGCTGTTGGCAGGGAAGCGACCAGCTGCCAACCCGCAGTCGGAATAGATTTAACCGACGACAGCACCTCCATACCTTTCGCATTGACGAGCACGGTAGAGGCTTCCTCTTTGGCCACGAAGGCATCAATAGCAGCATTCACACCTAACGCAGGCAATTTTTCCATCAACCGCGTTTTGTCGGTCGCACCGAGGATGCGCCGCGACTTCGGATCGATGATAAAAAAGCCGCCGGTCTCGCCAACCCGGTTAGAGGTCACGATATCCAAAAAATTCGGCAGCGCCAGATCGGTCACGCCATACAACACGCCCACGGTTTCGCCACTTGCCGATTTAATCGGCACCGCCATGGCAAACACTGGCGTGCCAGACAGCCTACTAACGACCGGTGCAGCCATGACCGACTTCGCACCTGCCATGATCTGTACGAACGAATCACGATCGTCATAACGAAGTCCGACACGACCGAGCTCTTGTGGCACCGACGCGATAGCGATACCCGCTCGATCAACCACAAACCCGCCTCGGTTAAACAACCGCATCAGCACTTCGCGTTGCTCAAGCCGTGCCTGCAACTTCCGCGGGTCTGACGTCAGCTCGGCGATTCCGCCCGCGGCTACGGTCGTTAGCGCACGAGTTCGATCTTGTATGCGTTCATCGACCTGCGCCGCGATCAGTTTCATCATCGACAGCTGTTGTTCACCGATCATGCGCTCGGTGTCGGCACGCAACAGGCGTGCGGAAAAAAACGCGAGCAACAGCACCACGGCGACGAGGATCGCCGTTGCGAACAGCGTGACACGGACTTTGATGGACAGACCTTGCAACATTGTGGGTCCCAACGGGTTAAGTCGTAGCGTGGAAATAGCTGTTGGCTGTTGACGATCGGGTGTGGCGCATATCAATTAAGCAACAGCCTACTTTATCAGCGCCGCGTGGGTCCAGCACCGACGTATTTTTTCAGCCAACCAAAGTATTCTGCATACCAAAGCCGAGAGTTCTGTGGCTTCAATATCCAGTGATTTTCATCCGGGAAAAATACCAGCCGCGCGGGTACACCGAGCGTCTTTAGCGTCGAATAGTATGCCAAGCCTTGCTGATCCGGCACCCGATAGTCGAGCGCACCGTGCAAGACCAGCGTGGGCGTCTTAGCGTGCCGTACCTCGGTTATCGGATTTTGCGCGGCAAACTTAACCGGATCATCCCAATAAGTCGTCCCTAACGAGTGGTTGAACCAGTAACCCGCATCACCGCCGTACAAGGCGCGCCAATCAAAACAACCCGCATGGCAAATGTAGGCCTTGTATCGGTCCCCTTTTTTTCCGGAATTTTTGCCATTCAGACCGTTCATCCATGCCACCATCTTGCCGCCGTAACTGCCTCCCGAGGCGGCTAGGCGTTTGGCATCGATGTAGCCTTGTTTCAACATGAAGTCAGTACCGGCCTCAACGTCGGCGTGCTCCTTGCTGCCAAAGCTGCCGTTGTTGGATTCGAGGAATTTGTTTCCCCAGCCGAGTGAGCCGTGGTAATTCACGCACACCACGACGTAGCCTTGTGCGGCAAAGACATGGTTGTTCCACCGAAAGTGGAAGTTATCGCCCCAATTCGAATGCGGCCCACCGTGGATGGAATGCACCAATGGCCATTTCTTCTTAGGGTCAAAGTTTGGTGGGTAAACCGCCCACATTTGTACGTCCTCACCTTGCCAACCCTTGATGGTGAAGTCGCGCACGTCGCCAAGTTTGAAACGCGACATTAGTTCGGTATTGAATGACTCCAGCGGTGTTTCGCTATCACCTGGTCTGTCAGCGCCGAGTGTTTGCCCAAACACCCGCGGCGGCGACGACATGTTGTTACGCACAAAGACCATGGTCGCGGCGCCAACATCAAAGTCTGAAACCGTACCGCCCTGTGCGACCACCATCGGTGTTTTCTCATTCAAGTTCCACTGCCAAACCGAAACCCGCGATTGGTCATCAGCGGTAAAAAATACCGACTTGCAGTCCGCCGCCCATTTCAGTGGGTGATTGACCATCCGATCCCATGTTGTCCTGACAACAACTTTTTGCGATTTGCGATCGAACAGAGCAAGTTTGTTGTCATCATCCATCGAGCGGCCGATGTTGTTAGCCAGTAATGCGATGGCGCTGCCATCCGGGCTGTAGCGGGGATGATGCCAAGTGGTCTTACCGCCCTTCAGCAGCACGTTACCCTTGCCGGTCTTGGTATCCATCTCAACGATATCGTAGGCCTGGTCACCCAACTTATCGGTGTTGGGATTGAAGTTGAACACCATCGACTTGCCGTCCGGCGACACGTCGTAATCGTGTTGGTCGGTATCAAACTGCGGCAGTTCAAACTTGGTTCCCGCAAACAGATCAACGCACTTGCCCGACGCCATGTTGGTGACTTGAACATGCGGCACACGGCCATCACTCAGCCAGTGATCCCAGTGGCGAAACACGGAGTGTTCCACCACGTGCGCCTTCACTTTGTCATCCCGACGCTGCTGAAGTCGCTTCGATTGCTCTTTTTCGGTCTTGAGATCGGGCCAGACCCACGAAATAAACGCGATGCGTTTGTTATCCGCAAACCATTTGATGCCGGACACGCCGGTGCTGATATTCGAAACACGGGTCGCTTCACCACCATCGGGCGCAATTGTGTAAAGCTGCGGCTCGTCGTCACCACTACGTTTGGCCACAAAGGCGATCGTCTTGCCATCTGGCGACCAGCTTGCCTGCCCGTCCTTTTCGCCACAGGCCGTCAGTCGGCGCGGTTCACCACCAAATGTCGAAAGCAACCACAATGATGTGGCAGATTTATTCGCCTCCATCTCATATTCGGTCAACGAACAGACGGCCTGAACGCCATCCGGCGAAAGCGACACTCCCGCCGGGCGACGGATTTTCCAGAGGTCTGGTGCGGTGATGAGCGTTTTTTTCATTTTTCGTGGTTGTTAGGTGGGGAATTTTTCTGCGGCGAGGTTTGCAGATAACGCAACGCCTGACCTAGGCAGCTAGACACACATTTTGCCTTGCCTTTTGCGCCGCGGGGAGGCATGCTGCAATATGATCCAAGGTCTTGCAATCCTTCTCGTTTTTCAGTCGCTGGGTGAATTGGCGTCGCGCTTGTTGCAAGGGGCAATGCCCGGCCCCGTGCTGGGCCTCATTCTCCTGCTGGCCTTTCTGGTCGTAAAAAAAGACATCGCGCCTTCCATCGCCAGCGCAGCGGATGGCTTGCTCGCCCACCTCTCGATTTTCTTTATCCCGGCCGCCGTCGGGGTGATGCTGTATGCCTCTACCCTCGCACAAACTGGCGCGGCATGGGTGTTGGCAATATTGTTGAGTACCGTGGCCGCCATCTCAACGACCGCGCTGGTTCTTCGGGCCATGTCTAAATCCCCCGGACCGTCTACTGGACAACCCTCCCGCTCGCCGTCGAATGGGAGCGATTTGACATGAGCGCGTTGGGGGCAACGGGGGCAACCGGGGCAACCGCGAACCTGCCAGTCGGGCTCGACTCGTTGGCCGAAATATGGGTCTATCTTTCCGCAACACCGTTGTTTGGCCTGACACTGACGCTAGTCGCGTATGTCGTCGCCGACGCCATTTACCAACGCACCAATAAATTTCCACTCGCCAACCCGGTCTTGATTGCGGTAGCGATCATCGTTGCCGTGCTCACCGCCACCGGCACGAGTTATGAAAGCTACTTTCAAGGTGCGCAGTTTGTGCACTTTCTGCTCGGTACCGCTACTGTCGCACTCGCCATTCCGTTGGCCCGATTGTGGAAAGAGCTTGCCGCTCGCGCGCTGCCCTTACTCACGGCAATGTTTGCCGGTGCCAGCGTTTCGGTATTAGTGGCACTTGGGGTCGCAAAGCTATTAGCCGCGCCGCCAACAATGATGGCGTCACTATTACCAAAATCGGTTACCGCGCCCATTGCGATGGGTATTGCCGAACAAATTGGTGGCTCGCCCACCATGGCGGCAGTGTTCGCCATCTGCACCGGTATTTTTGGTGCGCTTATCGCCACGCCGCTGCTAAACGCGCTTGGAATTCGTGATTGGACACAGCGCGGCTTTGCGGTCGGTGTTGCCGCTCACGGCATCGGCACGGCACGTGCCTACTCGGTCGACCCGCGCGCCGGTGCCTACGCCAGCCTCGGCATGGGCCTGCATGCGTTACTCGGCGCGTTGCTGCTGCCGTGGGTTGCGCGGTACATCTTGTAGGGCGCGCGTATCTGAACCAAACGGGGATTCTGGTATCCTAGTTTTATGAAACGGCATTACCTCATGAAGCTCGTTGTCGCGTGGATGGTCGCTTGGCTGCCAGTAGCCGGTGTGCTGGCGTCGACCATGCCCATCACTTCCGCCTCCGTCGGTTTTGGCGTCGACTTAAGCGCATCGATGGCTATTGTGGCCACCACAGATTCCGATGCCGCCGTCATGCCATGCCATACCTTTGATGCGTCGGCGACCGAGCCAGACGGCAAGTCATGCTCACATTGTGTGCTGTGCCATCTCGCTGGCGCAATCGCCCCGCCGACCATGCCGACACTGCCGCAAAACACGCTTCACGACTCGCCAGAGTCGCTCACGAGCGTCGCATTCACCAGTTTCATTGCTGAATTGCCCCAGCGACCGCCGTCGCCCTCCCGCGCCTAAGCCGCCGGGACCCCGATAACAGCAGTTTTCAGCGGCGTGATGCCGCTGTGACCGATGTTTTCTCCCGGTGATTTTTAAATCACTGATGGAGAACATCATGCTCGCTTCCCAATTCATTTTTGTCGCCCGACGCCGAGTCGCCACCTTCGCGCTTTTGGCGTTGTCTTGCAGTGTTCCGTTAGCGGCACACGCACAGCAGCCCGCTCATCAAGGCCATCGCCCTGCCGCCAGTGCGGTGCCATCGACAGCGACAACCCTGGCACCGACAATCTCGACACTCGTACCGGTACCGCAACCGCAGTCAATGTTGGACCGCTACCAGCGCTTCGACGCAGACACACCATTGTTGGATTGGGTCAGCGCCAACAAGACCGTGCAACAAATCGGCGGGTGGCGCGCGTATGCGCGCGAAGCGGCAGCATCAGCGGCAGCAGCACTGGCGGCCACCAGCCACACGCCACCCCTTAAATCAATCCCGCCAACCAACTCGGGAGTGCCAAAATGAGTCGTGTCTCTGCGCTAGCCGTTGGTGTGACGGCAATTGCCCTCACTGGATGCGCCGTCACCGCGATCGAGAAAAACGGTGCATTTGTTGACGACTACGCCAAGCAAAACGTCGGCGCAGGAGCCACTTGGCACAAGAGTAGCGAAGATCGATCAGCGGCTCGCGCATTAGCCGAAAAGCTGCTCGAACAGCCACTGGCGGCGGACGATGCGGTACGTTTATCTTTGGCGATCAGCCCTACCTTTCAAATCATGTTGGCAGAAGGCGCGGCGCAATCGGCAGCGGCCACACAGTCCGCGCGCCTGTCGAATCCGATTTTCACTTTTGAACGGTTGGTCCGGCGCGACGGCAGCGGCGTGGATTTGGATATCGGTCGAATGTTGTCAGTCTCGCTGTTGGAACTGATCTACCTGCCGTCGCGTCGCGAGGCGGCGGCGTCCGTTCAAGCGCAGGCCCGTCTGCGCGGTGC
>JACMOJ010000442.1 GCA_014378085.1 Burkholderiales bacterium
AAGCCTGCCGTACCCCCGCAGGCGGGAACCTAATTTGGTCATAAACCGGTTATTCACAAACTTGGATTCCCGCCTGCGCGGGAATGACAAAAAATGAAACTCGCCACTTGGAATGTCAATTCACTCAACGTGCGCCTGCCCCACGTCATCGAATGGCTAAAGGCCAATCCGGTCGATGCACTTTGCCTGCAAGAATTAAAACTTGAAGACGCCAAGTTTCCTGTCGCCGCGTTTGACGAAATTGGTTACAACGCCGTCTTCAACGGCCAAAAAACCTACAACGGTGTGGCCATCATTTCAAAGTCGCGGCCAGAAGATGTGTCGCGCGACATGTCAGGCTTTGATGACCCACAAAAGCGCGTCATCGCCGCCACCATTGACGGTGTGCGCGTGGTGAACGTCTACGTTGTGAACGGCCAATCAATCGATTCTGATAAGTACCAGTACAAGTTGGCGTGGCTGACCGCGCTGCGCGGATACATGGCGAATGCCATTTCAGAGTTTGGTGACGTTGCGCTACTCGGCGACTACAACATCGCACCAGAAGATCGCGACGTGCACGACCCCAAAGCATGGGAAGGCCAGGTGTTGGTGTCAGCGCCAGAACGCGAACACTTCGAAGCCTTGATTGGTTTAGGTCTGGTCGACAGCTTCCGGCTGTTTGAGCAAGCCGATAAAAGCTTCACGTGGTGGGATTACCGCATGAATGGTTTTAAGCGCAATTTGGGATTACGCATTGATCACATCTTGCTGACCAAGGGATTGGCTGACCGTGCCACGGCATCGCTAATTGATGTCGAGCCGCGCAAATTGGAACGCCCATCCGATCACACGCCCGTGATTACGGAGATACGGTAAGAATGCTTTGGCAGCGCGCATTCAAAAACAAATGGATCATCGCGACAATCATCGTCGTTTGTGTCATTCCGGTTGCGATTTTCATAGCGGCTAAACTGAACCCATCTACGATCAAGATTTCGCCAAGCCCATTACCAAGCCAGGCCCTTCTCGATGATGCTGCGCTTGTGCGACTTGGACCACCTCCTGATGTTAAACAAGACTGGCGGTGGGACATCGCGGCGAGACAGATGCCAATCCGTTCCCTGTTCAGCGATGATTTCTCTGATTTGCAATTCCTGAAGCCGTTGCTGAAAGACAAGCGACTTGTAATGCTTGGCGAGAATAGTCACGGCGTGGCTGAATACAACTGGATGAAGGGAAGGCTGATTCGCTTTTTGCACCGCGAGATGGGGTTTGATGTGCTTGCGTTTGAAGGCTCGATGACGGGTTCGTATTTCGTCGATAAAGAGCTTGGCAGCAAGACTGCGGTGGACAGTCTGCGAAACGCCGTGTTTGGCACTTGGTGGACTGAAGAAGTAAAGGATACATTTGAATATCTCCGCGCTGCGCGCCAGCAGGAAAATCCACTAACCCTAGCGGGTTTTGATATTCAGAACAGCAGCACTCACGCGAGCTCCAGCGCAGCGAATCTCTTTAAGAAAGTGCTGGCGTCAATAGAATCCCCGTTGCTCGCGCGAGTAGACGACGTGGAGAAAGCGCTGTCCGACGCGTATTTGTCACCATCACCTTCGGCGCAGGAGGTGAATGAGGTCGCCTCGTTCTATCAGCAGGTGCTGGATGCGTTGACCGCGCATCGTTCGCGCTTGGAGACTGTGTTCGTGAAAGAGCCAAGCCTCGTTTCGCTCACGTTGCAGGAGGTGCAATCGAGAATCAAGCTCGCTGAAAACCAGTCTGTAAAGACACGTGATCCAACGCGCTCAAATGATATACGCGACGCCGGAATGGCGGCGAACTTGAATTTCTTGCTGGACACGATGTACCCCAATCGAAAGGTGATCGTTTGGGCACATAACGCACATATCGGCGCCGGCTATCCTTGGCATGGTGCCTGGCAGGGCGTCAAAGGCATGGGTGCGTGGATTGCCGAGACGCGGAGGGCCGAGACCTACAGCATTGGCCTGTTTATGGGCAAAGGCGGGCAAGTCACCAATGCTTGGACCAAGCAAGTCATCACTTTCAACGCGTTGACTGAACCCAATACGCTTGAAGCGATTATGGCGAGCACCAAACGCAAGATGAGCTTTGTGGATTTTTCACAGGCGCGTCCCATGACAGGCAACGAATGGATGTTCACGCCCATTGATGCCAAAGACTGGGGCACAGTGCCAATCAAGTTCGTCCCAAGAGATGTGTTCGACGCGGTTTTGTATATCGATGATGTGACGCCACCGAAGTACCTGTAGGCATCGGGCGAAGTCGGGGCGTGTTCAATCGATTAGTTGGGATGCGCAGAAGATGCCAAGTGCGATCAGCAAGATGAAAAACACAAGTAGTGGCACTCGCACAGCCGGGCTCATTCTTTTCCAAAAAGCGAACCCGGTAAACCAGTTACCGAAGAGCTCAAGCGCAACATAAAGTCCGAACAGTACGGGAACAGCTACCACCGCTTCCCAATACTGTTGTGCGAACGACTTCGCTGCATTCCAACCGATCAACACAAGCAACAAAGCTGCGACCAACCCAACGCCAACCAGCGCTGTAACTAGGCCAACCGCGCTAAAAATCGCTCGCTTGGTCTTGATGCTCAGCACGTTGCGCGCCTAAACCAACGCCAGCATCAACTCGATGTTTTGCATCGCCGCGCGCCCTGCACCTTTGCCCAGATTGTCGAGCCTCGCTACCAAAATCGCTTGCTCTGAAGTCGGATTGTCAAATACGAATAGCTCTAGTTGATTGGTGTTGTTGAGGGCTTCGGGATTGAGTTCAGCCGGCGGCTCCGACGCATAAGGTTTGACGTCCACAAACTTCGAGCCTGCGAAGTGGTTCGCGAGCGCATCACGTAGCGCGGGGCCGGGTGTCTTCTCTGTCAGCGACCACAAATTGAGCGGCACCTGCAACAACATACCTTGCTTGAAGCCACCAACCGACGGCGTGAACAGCGGCGCGCGTTTCAGTTTTGCATAGTGCGTCATCTCGGGTAGATGTTTATGGTTCAACTTCAGCCCGTAATCAATGAATTTTGTTTGATTGTCAGGCGCTTCGAACTGCTCGATCATCTGTCTTCCGCCACCCGAGTAGCCGGAGACCCCCCAAGTCGTCAACGGAAAATCCGCCGGCACCATTTCAGCTTCGACCAGCGGACGCACCAATGCGATGAAACACGTTGACCAGCAGCCGGGGTTGGCAACACGTCGCGATTGCCGGATACGTTTTGCCTGGCCTTTATCCATTTCCGGAAAGCCAAACGTCCAATCGGGCAACACGCGATGTGCCGTGGAGGCGTCGAGTACTTTGGTGTTTTGATTCTCGATCATTGCCACCGATTCTCGGGCGGCGTCATCTGGCAGACACAACACGGCGATATCCACCGCGTTCAGGAGGCGTTTGCGTTCGCTTGCGTCTTTGCGTTTTTCCGGCGCGATGCTGACAACTTCGACATCACCACGCGCGAGTAACAACTCACGAATCAAGAGACCCGTGGTGCCGTGTTCACCGTCGATGAATACGCGTGGTGTTGTCATGATCGCGATTTTTTAGACAGCGGCTAATAGCGTCTCAGCGTTCGATACCTCGAATTTGCCGGGGCCTTCGACATTGACTAGCTTGACCACGCCGTCGTCAACGATGAGCGCGCAGCGCTGCATACGAACGCCAAAGTTGCGCGCGGTGAGGTCGAGGTCCAGTCCGAGTGCTTTTGCCCACGTCGCAGAGCCGTCGCCGAACATGCGAATCTTGCCGTCGCTGCCCTGATCTTTGGCCCAGGCACCCATGACAAACGCATCATTGACCGAAACGCACCAAATCTCGTCAACACCCTTGGCCTTGAAGTCTGCATAGTGCTTTAGGTACCCGGGAACATGTTGTGCGGAACATGTCGGCGTGAACGCGCCGGGTAGACCAAAGACCACAATCTTCTTGCCCTTGACCAAGTCATCAACTTGGAACGTATTTGGCCCCAACGAACAGCCTTCGCTTTCCACCGCAATGAATTCGCTCAGTGCACCGTTTGGAATTTTGTCGCCGACTTTGACCATGATGTTCTCCTGTTTGGGGTTGGTTGTGTGGTGGGGTGAATTACGTGGAATAGGTGAACGAATCTGCGAAGAATTCATCTTCCGGCAGACCGTGCTGCATAAAAGAGGACTTGGCGGCGTCGATCATCGGTGGTGCACCACAGGCGTAGACCTGGTAGCCGGACAAGTTTTCGAAATCGTCGAGCACCGCTTGATGCACAAAGCCAGTCCGGCCGTGCCAATTATCCTCCGCTTTCGCGTCAGACAAGACCGGGATAAAGGTGAAGTTAGGATAGACCTTTGCCCATTCGATCGGCAACGCCGGCATGTATAAATCGGCACGCGAACGACAGCCCCAGTACAACACCATTTCACGGTCAATGTGTGTGAAGAACGCATGCTCAAGCAACGCCTTGATTGGGGCAAAACCGGTACCGCCCGCGACCAAGATGATTGGTTTGTCGGAATCTTCGCGCAGGAAAAATGAACCAAGCGGTCCTTCGAAACGAAGAATGGCTCGGTCACGCATGTCATTGAAGACATAACTTGTGAATTGTCCGTCGGGTACGTGACGGATGTGTAGTTCGACGAATTGATCGCGATGCGGCGCGTTCGCCATTGAAAAACTGCGCCGCTTGCCATCCTTCAAGAGTATGTCGATGTATTGCCCGGCGAGAAACTGCATGCGTT
Source organism: Burkholderiales bacterium (assembly GCA_014378085.1). The sequence continues at coordinate 4,725 of JACMOJ010000442.1, forward strand.
CTTGCGCCGGAAGCTTGAGGTACAAGATCGCGATGTCAACGGCAGGCTTCTCCACTTTTTCGACGCGGCACGGGAGTGTGCGAATTTGGATGTCACCCGTACCACCAATTTCTTTAATTTCGAGAGTGACATCGGAGCATGCCTTGCCAACGCAAAATAGCGCCTTACCGGCGGCTTTTTCTTCCGGGCGTAATGTGCGCTCTTGGTAGTCGCCGTAGTCAAAATCGCCCGACAACAGTTTGCCTTTGCATGAACCACAAGCGCCGTTGCGGCAACCGTAAGGTAGCCCGACGCCCTGACGAAGCGCCGCGTCGAGTATGGTTTCGTCGGATGCAACCTTAAAGGTGTTGCCGGAGGGTTTTAGGGTGACGGTGAATTCAGTTGCCATGGTTCGAAAGTAGGTGCGGCAGTTGGCTGCGTGCGGCCGAAAAAAGACCTCCACTATACTTTGCCGCTATGACGAAAGGAAATCGATTGGTGGGTTCTGCGCCGACGGTGTTGATTGTGGGGTTTGGCGACATTGGCGAGCGGGTGGCGAATCTGTTGGTGCCGTCGCAACGCGTCGTGGCGCTCATTCGCAATCCCGATCGGCTGACCGCTGTTGAAACGACCGGCGCGCACTGCCTGCAGGGCGATCTTGATGACTTGGAATCGTTGGGTGCCATCGTTGGTCTTGCGTCTACGGTGTTTCACTTCTCGCCTCCGCCAAACATCGGCGAGGACGACCCGCGCACCAAAAATTTGTTGTTGGCACTCTCCCAAGGCAGGTTGCCGCAGCGGCTGGTCTACATTAGCACCACGGGTGTTTACGGCGACTGCGATGGCGGTTGGATTGATGAAACTGCACCGCTCAAGCCGCAATCTGCGCGAGCGCAACGTCGCGTTGCGGCAGAACAGCGTCTGATGGCTTGGGCGCGCGACAACGGGGTGAAATTGGCAATCTTGCGCGCCCCGGGCATCTATGCCGCAAACCGACTTCCGCTGGACCGGATTCGCGCTGGAACGTCCGCCATCATTCAGACCGAGGACTCGTGGAGTAACCACATTCATGCCGAGGACCTCGCGCACGCGGCAGTGCGAGCTTTCGAGTTTTTTGGCGAAGGCGGCGAAAGTGGCGACAGTGGCGAAGGTGGCGAAGGTGGCGAAGGTGCGGAAGGTGCGGAAGGTGGCGAAGATGCCGAAGGGAGTCATGAGCTCGTGCTCAACGTCGTCGATGACACGCAACTAAAAATGGGTGATTACTTCGACGTAGTTGCAGACCACTTCAAGCTGGCCAAACCGCCCCGAATCACGCGGGTGGAGGCTGAGTCGCAGGTGTCTGCAGCGATGTTGTCGTTCATGCGCGAATCGCGGCGCATTCGAAATGACAAGTTAAAGACAACGCTGCGCTTTACGTTTAACTATCCGACGGTACAGATTTTCTTGGCTCAACTCGGAAAAGTCTGAACGTACTGCTAGTCGCGGCGAAATTCGCCTTCGATGACGCTTCGCTCGCCGTCAGCGGCGGTAGAAGGTCGGCTGGGTGCCGCTCTGCCTTGGGGACGCGACGATCCACTGCGGGCAAAAGCGGGCTCTCGAATTGGAATCAATAAGATAGCAAGCGCCATGACATCTGAAATGAAGCCGGGGAAAATCAATAGCAACCCGGCGATTACCGTGCGAAAGCTGTCGACTAGCGCGGAAATTGAAAACTGTCCTTGGGAAAGCGCTTGTGCAAGCCTAGAGACGAGCGAGAACCTCGCTTGTTTGATAAGAACAACGCCGGCGATTGCCGCAAACACCAGCCAAGCAAGCACCCAAGCACCGCTGCCGTGATCACCGGAAGCCAGCTTGAAGAGTAGGGCACCCTCCATTAGCGGGAAGCCCATCAAAATTGCCAAGATTACCAAACGCATAGAAACCTTATTGTGAGCACACAGTCGCAACCTGACAACGAGTAAATGCGTGCGATCGTGAAAATTACAACAGCTGTGGGAACATACCAACGCTGTCACGAACTAACCAGTAGACACGCGGCGCTCGAGCTTCGTTCTTCCGTCTTCTAATATCGGCTGAATCAGCGGCGAATTTAGTGCGGATTGGCGTGTTACAGAAGTTGAAAGAAGATTACTAGCGGTAATGGATTGTCATGCCCAAGATTTCCGGCGGCCTTGCCTTTATCTCGCATTTTCCCTACGCCAACACTTTCGGGACCACAATGCTCGACTCATTAAATTTTCAAGCTTCATATAAGTTAGCGCTTGCCCTCTTGTTTCTCCCCGCTACTGCGACGAGTACCCCCAACGAGCTATTGGCGTCGCCGGCGAAAGTTAGCATGGTTTCGACGTCATCCGGTGGCGCCGAGCTGCTTGAGCCGGACCGCGCATTCCTGCCCCGGTTTCGGCTACGTGATGCCGCCACAGCCGAAATCAAGTTTGATGTGGTGCCAAGTTATTACCTCTATCGCGACCGGATCCGCGTACAAGGGCAGGTAGTCGACCCGCAGACCGGGTCGAAAAACATAAAGCCGAAACCGGGTACTAGTGCCGCAAAGGCCATGACACCGCTGCGTTTATCCATGCCACCAGGTCGTTTTGTGGATGATCCCACCTTCGGGCGAGTGGAAATCTTCGACCAAAGTGTGGTGCTATTGGTTGATTTAGGCGCCTCTGTTCCAGACGCCAAATCCACCCCCCATTCGAGCGCTAAATCGCCGGTTGCGGCAAAACCGTTCAACAAGTTTGTGCTCACTTCGCAGGGCTGTGCCGCTGCGGGCGTTTGCTTTCCACCGCAACAGCACGAATTTGCGCTGCCCGCTAGCGGCAGTAAGTCGCGTGATTTACGCACGACTGAAAGCGGATGGATATTACCCATCGGTGCAACCTCGCTAGGATTTGGCCGCGCAAATTCGCCGTCCGCAAGCGCGATAACGTCCAAATAACATCTTGCAGAGTCGACGCGCCACCATCGTGTTTGCCGGCATCGCGGGTGCCGTAATCCTGTTGCTGTTCGCGGTTGCGCTTTTGATTGGCAGGCTTGAGTCCGAGCCGGCGGTGAGCAACGCTGTCGAGCGGGGCTCTAATGCAACATCGTCAGTTATCTATGCCACGTCGTTCCCTGATCTGTCCGGAAAGTCACAGCCGATCGCGCAGTGGAGTCAACGGCTGTTGGTGATCAATTTTTGGGCAAGTTGGTGCGCGCCCTGCATAGAAGAGATTCCGTTGCTGGTACAAATGCAGCAAAAGTACCAACCTCAAGGTTTGCAAATAATTGGCATCGCCGCAGATTCTCAGGCAAATGCCGCTAAGTTCGCTCAAAAGCTCGCAATCAACTATCCCGTACTGCCAGATGAAGGCCGAGCGATTGCGTTTTCTAAGCGAGTGGGAAATCGCCTCGGGTTGTTGCCATTTTCTGTTGTTGTTGGTGCGGACGGACGAATCATCATGACTAAGCTGGGAGTTTTTAGCGCCTCAGAGCTAGAGACGATCATCATAAATCACCTACCACGGTCATAGTTTGTTGCTAAATTACCGTAAATTCGGTAAACATACGTCAAATATCGAAATATTATCATCCGGAAACACTGTTAGAAAACGCATTTGATTAAGTTTTAGGCAACTCGCCACACACAACGGCTTGTAATCGTTACATGCTGTACTGCCTGACCGCACAGTCATTTAAGTCCGGCAAAAAAACCGCAACTTCGCGCAATTTCAGGCAAACTACCGCTATGCAAAGCGTGATAGCACATCGAATTTTGGTATTACACGGGCCAAATCTGAACCTTCTCGGGAGTCGTGAGCCTGCCGTCTATGGCACCGACACTTTGGCGGATATCAATACCCGCTTGGCCGCAATTGCGTCAGCCGCGAGTGTTGAGTTAGGCACTTTTCAATCCAATTCGGAAGGTGCGTTGATAGACCGCATCCATTTGGCGAAAGCCGAGGGCATCAATTGTTTCGTGGTCAATCCCGGCGCCCTGACCCACACCAGTATCGCGTTACGCGACGCCTTTTTGGCGGTGGAAATTCCGTTTATTGAAGTTCATCTCTCAAACGTTCACGCTCGCGAGCCGTTTCGCAGCCACTCGTATTTGTCGGACAAGGCGGTTGGTGTGATCTGTGGTCTCGGTGCAAAAGGATATGAATACGCGCTGCTCAGCGCGATTTCGACGCTAGCGAGCGCTAACCATTAAATAGACCACGCGGTTGACTACCCACTAACCGCGCAATTGACCACCCAATCAATCGCTCATTTGACCGGCAAGACCCGGTTGAAGGGTGTCGTGAAGTCACCCACGTAATGAAATGTCACAAACAGGCGGGCCAACGACCCGCCCGCCTGCCAGTCTCGGTGGCGAGCGCAACAATAATTTGAAGCAGGAGGCAACGCACATGGACCTACGCAAGATAAAAACCTTGATCGACCTCGTTCAGGAATCCGGTATCGCAGAGTTGGAAATTACCGAAGGTGAAGAGAAGGTCAGAATTAGCCGCCATGGTACGGTCCCGCCTGCACCGCAGTATGTGCAGTTGCCCGCCCAAATGAGCCTATCCCCCGCTGCGGCGGCTCCGGTGGCGGGCGTTGTCCCGGCAGCGCCGCTGGGCCACACGCTGAAGTCGCCGATGGTGGGAACGTTTTATCGTTCACCCTCACCTGGGTCGTCTTCGTTCGTTGAAATCGGTCAATCCGTCACGAAGGGCCAAACGCTTTGCATCATTGAAGCGATGAAGCTGCTAAACGAAATCGAGTCTGATGCGGCTGGCGTAGTCAAGGCTATCCTGGTTGAAAACGGTCAGCCCGTCGAATACGGCCAGCCTCTTTTCATCATCGAATAGCCGCGGAGTTTACATATGGCGGTATTTGGCTCTAGTCCCCGGCCGGGGGGCATGTTCGAAAAAATTCTGATCGCGAACCGTGGCGAGATCGCTTTGCGTATCCAGCGCGCCTGCCGCGAAATGGGCATTAAAACGGTAGCCGTACATTCTGAAGCCGACGCCGACGCAAAGTACGTGATGCTTGCTGACGAATCCGTCTGTATCGGACCGGCACCGTCGAAAGACAGTTACCTCAACATTCCTGCGATCATCAGTGCGGCAGAAGTCACCGATGCACAGGCGATTCATCCGGGATACGGATTCTTATCCGAGAATGCAGACTTTGCTGAACGCGTAGAAAACTCAGGATTCGTCTTTATCGGCCCGAAACCCGAAAACATCCGCATGATGGGTGACAAGGTTCAGGCCAAAGTAGCGATGCGGAAATTTGGCGTGCCATGTGTGCCGGGTTCAGAAGGTGCGTTGCCCGACGACCCGAAGGAGATTCGAAGAATTGCCGCCGAAGTGGGTTACCCGGTAATCATTAAAGCGGCGGGCGGCGGCGGTGGCCGCGGCATGCGCGTGGTGCATACCGAAGCCGCGTTAGTCAACGCGGTACAGATGACGAAAGCGGAGGCGCAGACCGCCTTTGGCAACCCAATGGTCTATCTAGAAAAATTCCTAGAGAATCCGCGCCATATTGAAATCCAGATCCTCGCAGACGAGCACAAGAGCGCGATTTTTTTATGGGAACGCGACTGCTCCATGCAGCGTCGCCACCAAAAAATCATCGAGGAAGCTCCAGCGCCAGGGTTGAAGCCGCGAATTCGCGACAAGATTGGTGAACGGTGTGCAGACGCTTGTGTGAAGATGGGCTACCGCGGCGCTGGTACTTTTGAATTTCTGTTTGAAAACGATGAGTTCTACTTTATCGAGATGAACACACGTGTGCAGGTAGAACATCCCGTTACCGAGATGATTACGGGCGTCGATATTGTGCAAGAGCAGGTGAGAATTGCCGCCGGCTACAAACTGCGTTATCGTCAAAAGGATATTCAGCTACGAGGACATTCTGTCGAGTGTCGAATCAACGCAGAAAATCCGGTGAGTTTTGTCCCGTCGCCGGGGCGCATCACACGCTTCCACGTTCCCGGCGGCCCCGGGATTCGCGTGGATTCACATGTGTATGCCGACTAC
>JACMOJ010000443.1 GCA_014378085.1 Burkholderiales bacterium
GCCATCTGCCAAAGTCTCGTCTGTTCATTCTGTCCTATCATCTCACCGCAAAAAAAATGCAGGGCCGCTGATGCGCCCTGCATTTTTTATGCGTCCCCCAGACCAGCGGGATACGCTCCTTTAGAAACGGTACGTCATGCGCAGTGTATAGGCACGACCCCGAGGATTACCGACACGTGCGTCCCATGCGGTGCCGCCGGCAAAGTCTACGTTATGTGCGGTGAACGGTGGATCGGTGTTGAGGATATTCTTGATGCCACCGGTGATCGTCAATTTCTTGAAGCCAGTATAGGTCGCCGAGGCACTATAGGTGATGTATTGCTTGACGGTCGAATCGTAGTCCGGGGCATTGGCAACGCCCGCAGGCACTTCATCTCTATAGCCACCTGTGTAGTATTGAAACAGCGAACCACTCCAGTCCCCCTGCGTGTAGGTGAAGCGTGCAGTGTGTTTCCAGCGCACGAACAGATCCTGCACGTCCCACCTGCCGACGAGTTCGGTGAATTGCTGGCTGGCGAATATCCGCGAGCGGAAACTGTCGATATAGGTCCCATCCAGCGCTGCTGTCCACTTGCCCGCGCCAAGCTTGCCGTTAGCCGTCAAGCCGACTTCCACACCGCGCGTGATATCGCCTTCAGCATTGACCAGGCCACCCTGGATATAGCCGCCCACTTCGTCCAAACGGCCACCAGGGCCGCGTACCAGGTTTTCCGGAAAGGTTGAAAAATTCGCCACCACTTGCTGCGGTGTCAATACAAAGATGCGGTCGGTGCGCTTTATTTCATACATGTCGACACTCGCCGTGAACCAGTCGGTCGGCGACACCACCACACCCACGCTAAACTGCTTGGCGATCTCCGGACTCAGGTTCTTGTTGCCGCCGGATCTGCCGTTAGGGCGTATCGCACAAAACACCGGATTACCCGGATTTTGCGGACACAAAACCGGGTCGGCAATGTTGCCCGGGATCTGCGCCTCAGACGCCGGGCTGTTCAGCTGGGTAAAGCTCGGCGCGCGGAATCCCTCGCTGTATGAACCGCGAAACAGCAGTTCGTTGATCGGTGTGAATTTGAATGAGACCTTCGGATTTGTCGTCTTGCCGAAGTCACTGTAATCATCGTGACGTATCGCAGCTGAGACCTCCAGTTCTTTTAACAACGGTACAGCGACCTCAGCATATACGGCTTTGATATCGCGCTTGACCTTGTTAACAAAAATGTCGGTCGGGAACGGCACATCCTGCACTGCCGTCGTGGTCGCGTTGTTGTTGAGGAAATATTCTTCCTTGCGCACATCGAACCCTGCTGCGACAGAGACCGCGCCTGCGGGGAGCGAGAACAATTCCCCCGAAATCGCGCCATCGATGGAGTTCATCTTGAATTCGCCACCCTGAATGGAGTCCCCACTCGCCTTGGCCGCCGCAATCAGCGCCAGCGCTGCCGGGGTCTGGGTTTGACCAGGCAACAGCCAGGGATTGATTTGGCCCGTGGCCAAGGCGGCATTGAATGCAACGGTGCGATAGTAGCCGTCAACAAGCGTCGAATTTGCCTTGCTCTTGGCCGTGACGAAGCCGAACTTGTAATCCCAATTGTTCCACACACCTTCAAGTCCCGCGAGGACACGGTAGGATTCGGCGATGGTGGCAATAACGCGATTGCCGCACGCAATACAACGCCAGCGATAGGCAATCGGTAGATTGCGATTGAATGTCGGGATAAACGCCGAGAGATCTTGATAAAACGGGCCGCCTACCGGATACGCATTGCCCGCACCGATGCTGGTGGTAACCTGGCGCTGCTCAAATGTGCGCTCGGATTCGGTACGCGACGCGACCGCTTCGACATACGCCGTTAGGTTTGGCATGAGTTCGAAGGACGCCCGCGAGACGAGGCTGAGTCGCTCCAACGGTTGCAAAATTGCCTGCTCACGTCCGTAGTCGTATGCGCAGCCACGTGAGGCGGAAAAGAACGATGGCCCCAGGACATCCCCGCGATACTGCGTCATGCCCGGAATCGATTCGCAATTGCCCTGAAAACTCAGCAGGTTTGCCCGCGTAAAAATCTGGGTTGCGCCCGGCAATGTGAAAATGCCGTTGATGTTCGTCGATCCAACAAAGGATGCGCCTAGCCCGGTGTTTGCACCACCAGTTTGTGTCGCAAAAGGTGTGCCGGTGGTATCTGGCGTCAAGCCGCGACGCGGCTGATTGCCATTGATAAAGTTGCGGTCGCGTCCAAGCAGTGCCTCCTGCTTGTCATAGGTCATGTTTAGCATGACGTTGTAGCGGTCTTTGGCAAGGTCGCCTCTACCAGCAAGAAGCGATAGGCGATGGCTTTCGCCGCCGCCGTCGTGCGTAATATCTGTAAATGCAGTGAGCTGAACGCCGCTGTAGTCTTTGCTCAGGATAAAATTGATGACGCCGCCAATAGCGTCGGTTCCATAAATCGCGGATGCGCCATCTTTCAGCACTTCGACGCGCTGTACCGCGGCCAGCGGTATCGAGTTCAAATCGACCGCGACACCGCGAATGCCGCTAGACGACAAGCGCCGCCCATTCAACAGCACCAACGTGCTGGCGGAACCGAGGCCGCGCAGATTGGCGCTTGCCGCGCCAAAGTTGTTGCGATCCGCGAAGTTGGCGGTGATACCGACGTTTGACGACATACTGTCGCGCCCGTTGCCATTGGCCGAAATAACCGAAAGCAGCTGCTCCGCGCTGGTGATGCCCGCCTTGTCGATATCTTCCTTGGTGATGATCTGTAGCGGCAGAGCACCTTCGTCCTGAACGCGTTTTATGCTACTGCCGGTAATTTCTACTTTTTGGACTTTCTGCGGCTGCGGTGGATTGGTCTGAGCCGCGACCGGGCCGACAATGCAAGTAAGCGAGATGACTTGAGCTAGCTTCTTTAATTTCACGACGCGTTCTCCCTGATTAACGTTGATCGATTTACCGATTCCTGCGGAACGCAGACCGTAAATTCAGTCGCCCGAATTGCGGTCGAGACTGAACTCCGATGGGCCGTCCGCCCATTTCACTTGGCGCGTTGCTAGCCAAGCGACACTAATACCAATAAACTACCACTATGTACTACTTTGCTACCGCTTTGGCAAAAATGCAATAACCGTGTCGCAATAGTTGGTGTCTTTACAACAATTTATGTGTGCCGCGAGCAGTCAATCTGCGTCAGCAGTTCCGGGGCGCAAATCAAACATTCATGACCGGCAGGCTACGACATGTTCAACCGATTTTTCCTCGCCGCCGCACTGACGTTGCTGGCCGCTGGCTGTGTTTCCCCGACGACGACATCGCGTGTCAGCTTGTTGCCGGTGGACGTGTTGAATATGCTTGCCGCTGCCAACATCCCCACCGACGCCGTGGGTGCCATGGTGCTGCGCGCAGCCGATGGCGCAACCGTGCTTTCGCATCGGGCCGAAATGAGCATGCAACCGGCCTCGACACTGAAAGTATTGACCTCGATTGTGGCCCTGGAGCGATTAGGACCTACCTATCGAGGACGCACCGAGCTGCGCACAAACGGGGAGCTTATTGACGGTGTGTTGCGTGGCGATTTGGTACTTCGCGGGCTGGGCGATCCTGACCTGGAATGGGAGGCTTTCCAGCGGATGCTGCAAACCTTGCGGCACAAGGGAATCACCGAAATCAAGGGCGACCTCGCTCTCGACCGTCGCTGGTTTCAGCCTTCGCGCCCCGATTTAGGTGTGCCGCCGTTCGACGAGTCCCCCGAATTCCGCTACAACGTGATACCGGATGCGCTGCTGCTCAACACCAATTTGATTCAACTTGATTTTGAATCTGGGGACCAGATCAAGACACCAGACATGCGGGTCGGCATGTCGCCCTCACTGGATCGCGTCAGAGTGATGTCGAACATGACGTTTGTGGATCGCGCCTGTGAAAAATGGGAAGACGGCTGGAAGCTGCCCGTCGTGTCCCGCATGGCAGATGGTGTAATTCAAATAGAACTGCAAGGTGAGTTTCCGAAAAATTGCGCTGCATCGACTAGCATCAATATTCTGGATCGCACCGATTTCGCCGATCGTTTGTTTCGCACGTTGTGGCGGAATTTGGGCGGCACCTTTAGCGGACAGACACGGGAAAGCGTTGCCAGCGACGTGGCGACAGGCGGCATGCGTTTGCTGGCGCAGCATCAATCACGCACGCTGGCTGAATTCACCCGCGACATCAATAAGCGCAGCGACAACCCGATCACGCGTCTGACTTTTCTGAGCTTGGGCGCGCTATCAAAGCTTAATGCGGGAAGCGATACATCAGTTCGCGCGGAGTGGGAAATTCGCGCCTGGCTCAAGGAACATGCCATTGACGACACCGGGCTGGTGCTCGATAACGGCTCCGGTTTGTCGAGAAGCGAGCGTATAAGCCCCTTGCAACTCGCGGCAACATTAATGCGCGCGCAGCGCAGCAAATGGGCACCCGAATTCATGGCCAGCCTGCCCATCGTCGCGGTGGATGGCGGCATGAGAAATCGCCTGCGCAACACGACAGCGGCAGAACATGCGCGTATAAAAACCGGCTCACTTAGGGAAGTCGCCGCCGTCGCAGGTTACGTGCCAGACGCGAAAAGCCGATTGTGTATCGCAGTCGTCATGA
>JACMOJ010000444.1 GCA_014378085.1 Burkholderiales bacterium
CAGCTTACCGTTAGTCACGGTCGAGTCAAGACTTTTTGCGGTCGTCAGCTGGCCGCTTGGCAACGTGTCGAGTTTGTTGTCCTACGCCTTCGCCAATGCACGTCCCGTAATCGCGCCACTCTCCAAGCTGCTTTCAATCGGAACATACATCGAAGTGGCGACACCGATGACCTCAGCCGCGTCGGCTTTGGATTTCCATGTAGCTTTGCCGTCCTTGCGAACGAAGGTCTCCGCAATCGGCGCGCCGAAGGTGGATTTTCCGGTCGCGCTAAATGAAGAAAGCTGCCCGTTCGCATCGAGCGTAATGTCTTCAAAAATGTCTGGCCCACGCCCGTTTTCGCGGTAACTAAACTCGGTCTTAATCTTTCCACCGGCAAGTTTAGTCACCGTCTGTTTGCCTGCGACCCTGCCTTGGATGGTGATCACATGCACCACCGGTGCGGCCGCGGGCGCTGTGGACAGAGGGGCTGCAATGCTGATATTGCCAAATGCAACAAGCCCGAGCACGACGGCAGCGCTAAGAGATTTTGAAATTTGTGTTTTCATAACTCACCTGGAAGTAGACAGGCGACTATCACACAACTTTGAGTCGACAACAAACGCTTGAAGATAGCGCGACATCCCGAACTGCAGAAACTACTTGCAGTCAGCATTGGCGGGTGGATCGGCCTCGCCGTACTTAGATTTGATTAGCCGCGCGGTAGATTCTGGTGTAGGTCCTAGCGCTTGGTGTGCAGCCGCGGTAGCGGTTGCGGTCGCGGTCGAGATAAACAGCAAAAATAGATTTGCGTGTTGTGAGTCGCAGATGTTCGCCACATCGATCCCACTCAATGCCTTGACGATCAGCGGTACGGTATTGCTGTGCCCCACCACCAAAATCGCCCCCTTCTGCGCGCTGCGTGCGGTGTTCACCGTCGCCACCACATCGGCAATGTGTGCCGCGGTTTCGCCACGTTTGACCGTCAACACCACCGGCGTCACGCCCAGCCGTGCGGCGAGCGGTGCCGCCGTGAGCTGTGTACGCTTTAGATGGCTGGTGATGATGGCCCCAACACCGGCATTTGTGAGCGCCATAACCAACGCCTCCGCACGTTTCATACCTGCCGGCGAAAGAGTCGGGTCTGCCGGGTCGTCCACCCCCTTTTCGGCGTGACGCAGGACGATGATCTGATGGCTGCCGCTAGTCGTCGATGGCTGTGCCAGCAACGACGGGTGGCAAACCAAAAGCGGCAGCAGCCACAACAACATACCCAACGGCTGCGGTAGCTGCCACCATGCATTACGTTGTCTGTGCTGTCGATTTGGCACGCTGAACCTCACTTAACTCCCTCCCCTAACTGTGAAACTGTGAACACGACCGCGCGATTGGGAACTTTTTCTGTGTCACTGGCAAACTCCTGTTTGCCTGTTGATGCCACGCCAAAGCCAGTTTTGGCGGTTCTATTGTGGCATTTCACGCGCCGTATCAGTCGTTCGTCACATTTTTCTTCCGTTTTCCCTTCCTGCCAAAGTAGTATTCGCGCTGCTGCCAAAAGCGGCTCTTTCATTATCCACAGGTACCCCCGTGACTTCTCCCAAACTTCGCCTCCTCTGTGCTGCCATCGCCTTGTATTGTGGCAGCACCATTGCCCAAACCCCTGCTCCCCAGCCCACCGAGCCCGCCAAAGCCGAAAAGTCCGATAAGGACGCACCGCCGACAGCAAAGCCCGCGGCCAAACCTGCGCCCAAGACCGAATCCATCGAAGTCACCAGCGGGCAAGTCTACGACGAGCGCAAAGACGATACGGCGACAAAACTGGTGGTGAATTCGGCTGAGATCATGAAGTTTGGTGATACCCAACTGGCAGATGTGTTGAAGCGGCTACCGGGCATTACGGTGCAAGGTAGCAGCATCCGGATGCGCGGATTGGGCAACGGCTACACACAGATTCTGATCGACGGCGAACGCGCGCCACCGGGATTTACCATTGACCAGCTCTCGCCGACCGCCATCGAGCGTGTCGAGATATTGCGCGCCGCCACGGCGGAATTTAGCACCCAATCGATTGCCGGCACGATCAACATCGTTTTGAAAAAGAAAGTCTCTCTTGCCCAGCGTGAAGTGCGCGCAGTCTACGCTCAGGGCAGCTTCTATAAGTCACCCAGTGCTAACTTTGTCGTTTCAGATAAGGAGGGGAATTTCTCCTACTCGGTGAACGGCTACGTATACGGGAACAAAAACAACTATCCATATTCCAGCACCGAAACCGGATTTGATGCCATCGGCAACCGCATCTTATTTCGCGCATCGAGCGGACTTTCTGAGGGAACCGGCAAAGGTGGCGGCATTGGCCCGCGGCTCAATTGGACGCTTAAAAATGGCGACACGCTGACCTGGGCGAGCTTTTTGAACTTCAATCACGGCGACGGTAACGGCGTGTTCCGGTACGACTCGCTGGTTGGCAGCCCGCCGCCCACAAACTCCGTAACGTCGCGTTATGAATACGTCAACGATTTCGTTAGAACAGATCTGAACTGGATCACTAAACTCGCCGAAGGTGCAAAGCTAGATACCAAACTTGGCATATCCGTTAACGTCAGCCGCAACAACAACAACTCGCGTGGTTTTAACGCCACCAATCAGCAAAATCTGGCCCGCAGCAACGAGGGCTCCAGCCGTGAGCGCAGTGCGACCTTTACCGGCAAATACTCCACGCCGATCATCGAGGGCCATTCGTTAGTCGCGGGATGGGACACTGGCGTGAGTAAGCGCAAAGCCGAAAGCCGTCAGCGGGACATCCCCTTTCCGGGCGTCTTGCCTGCCATCACACCAATCAACACCGCCGAGGATTTTGATGCGGAAATTGTGAAGCTCGCCGCATTTGCCCAAGACGAGTGGAATGTGAGCAAACAGTGGTCGGTCTATCTTGGCCTGCGCTGGGAGGGACTCACCACCACCAGCGAAGGCAGCAGCTATAACACCATCACCAACCGCTCAAGCGTGTGGAGCCCGATCGCGCAGACGCTCTTCAAGCTGCCGGATCGCAAAGGCGAGCAAATTCGTCTGGCGCTCACCCGCACCTACAAGGCGCCCAATACCAACAGCCTGATTCCGCGGCGTTTTACGTCAATTGAAAACAAACCGACGTCGCCGGATTCGCAGGGCAATCCTGACTTGCGCCCCGAACTTGCCACCGGCATCGACATCGCGCTGGAAAAATTTTGGGATCAGGGTGCCTCCGTGAGTTTGTCGGCGGCCTTGCGCCGGATTACCGACTACAACCGCCAAGGATTACGCTTCATCAACAACCGTTGGGTGCAGTTGCCCGTCAACGACGGCACCGCCAACACCAGAAGTTTGGAGTTTGATGCCAAGCTGCCGCTACAGAAGTTCTATCCCACTGCACCGGGGATCGATTTCCGCTTAAACATGAACCGCAATTGGTCGCAAGTCGATGCGGTGCCGGGGCCAAACAATCGACTCGACCAGCAAACGCCGTTTAGCGGCACGGCGGGGCTCGACTATCGAATGAAAAACGGCGTGGTGAGTGCAGGCGGCTCGTATAGCTTCCGTAGCGGCGGCGATGTGCGGACGAGCGTCAATCAAATTGCTTCGCTCACGGCCAAACGCGACCTCGACATCTACGCGTTATGGAAAGTGACGCCCAAGACCCAGCTCAGATTGACGCTCTCAAACATCCTCAAGCCACCGTCGGTAAACCAAAATATTTACTTTGATAGTTTTGGTCGCACCGTCACTAGCAATAACACGCCTTCCAAACCCAATGTGCGCCTC
>JACMOJ010000445.1 GCA_014378085.1 Burkholderiales bacterium
CAGATGATTCCGTGGGCATCGCGCAAGAATGTGACGGTGTTGCATCGGCCGAATAATCTGCTGGATCTGCATTGGGTGGTGATTAAGTAGGGCAAAAGGGCTGGTGTGATTTGTCTTGTTCGATTTCTACAAACACCGGACACTCTCAACAATGGAAACATCGCATGACTAATAAAGCTCTCGTCTACTTTGCGCTATCTGGAAATGATTTTGAACCCGATGAAGTTACACGCTTAATCGGAGTTGAACCAACATCAATTCGTCGCAAGGGAGTACCAACGCCAGTATTTTCGTTCTGGCAATTTGGGTCAGAAGAGGTGGTGAGCGACATTGTCGACATTTACGAAATGTCATCTGCACTTGTCTTTCGCTTGCAGGCCTACGAGGCAAAAATCGCTAATACTAAGAAGCTGCTTAAACTGGATGCCGTCTTGCAGGTCGTACTCTGGATAACCGCTGACGAATCGAAGTCTACGCCCGCTATTGGGTTCGAACCTGAAGTCATCACTTTTCTCAGCAATATTGGCGCAAGCGTCGATATTGACACCTATCGCAATGTTCCATAGCCCGTAGGCTGGGTTTGGTGAGTCCTAACTCAACCTGACAACACTTCATACCGACTACATCATCCAACGAACCACACCCAACCACCCGCGATAGCCAGATACCGCGCACATTTGCCGATGGCCAGCATCAACAGCGTCAACCACGGATTGATGCGCAGCCAGCCCGCAGCCACGCACAAAGCGTCGCCGACCAGCGGTACCCACGACAGCAGCAGCATCCATTCACCGTAACGCTGCATCCACGCGAGCGCTTTGCTTGCTTCCGGTTTGGCGGGAAGAACGCGGCCAATGCCGTAAGAAGTCATGCCGTCCAGCGCCTATACGAGCGCCTCGGTTTTCAGGATGTCGAGCCCTACTACCCTGTTTCCGATACTCTCAGACCGCTTGCACGATTCATGGAGATTCGTCTCTCTCGCACCATTGCTGCCTAACAATTCAGTCAAGCCGAAGCCGCTTCGCGGCTCGGCTTAACTCAGGCGTTAGCCCTCAAAATTCTTTATGGTGCGCTATAGCATATCTGCTATCATCTCCGCATGAGTTGGTCCGTCGTTTTTCACAGTGATCGAGTTGAATCCGAAATCGCAAATATGTCGCCCGGCTTCGTGGCGCGCTTTGTCCGTTATGCAGAGCGCATGGAAATATATGGCCCCGATCTCGGAATGGCGCACACAAAGGCAATGGGCAATGGGCAATGGCCTTTTCGAGCTTCGCGTCAAAGCAGGCGAAGGAATTGCCCGGGTTTTCTATTGCACGAAAATTGGCCGGCGAATCGTGATGCTTCATCATTTCGTCAAGAAAACTGACAAGACACCTGCCAAGGAACTATTGATTGCACGAACGCGAATGAAGGAGATTCAAAATGGAACGCACACTTAAACGGTTCAAGGCGCGCGTACTCGCGAAACCAGAAGTCCGAAAGGCTTACGAACAGCTTGCGGACGAATTTGCGTTCCTGGACGAAGTGCTGAAGGCGCGTACCGCGTCCGGACTTACGCAGGCAGAGGTCGCGACGCTGGTAGGTACTACGCAGTCCGCGATCGCGCGGCTCGAATCGCCTACCAGCAGCCATTCTCCGTCCGTGGGAACCCTTCAAAAATATGCGCGTGCGCTCGGCTTCAAAGTGGAAATCCGCCTCGTTCCTGATACAGGGCTAACGCGGCGTGCAAGCGGACGCGCCAAAAGCGTGGCGCGCCGCTCAACTTGATTGTTAGACCCTACAACAACCGGAGCAGAGCATGTCGAACCCCTTATCCCCTTTTGACCTTAGTGGCCGTGTTGCTGTCATTACTGGCGGAAACCGTGGAATCGGGCGCTCGATTGCGCTTGGCATGGCCCGCGCCGGCGCGGCGGTTGCCGTGCTCGCTCGAAATGAAGAAAAGAACAGTCAGGTGCTTGCTGAGTTGAAGGCCATTCGCGTTCCGGCGATGGCATTGCATCTCGACGTGACAGCGCGTGAAACGCTGTCCGGTGCCATCGAAGCGGTCGAAGCGAGGTTAGGCGGGATCGATATTCTCGTGAACAACGCGGGAGTCGCGACCGTGACTGGCGGCATTCTCAACGAATCACCTGAAGTCTGGGACACGACGCTGGCCACGCACCTCGATGCGACGTTTCTCCTTTCCAAATATGCGGCGGCTTCCATGGTCAAGCGCAAGCGGGGAAAGATCATCAATCTCGCCAGCATGTATTCCTATTTTGGCGCGGGAATGCTCCCGTCCTATGGCGCAGCCAAAGGGGCCATCGTGCAACTGACCAAGGCAATGGCTGTTGAACTGGCGCCGCACAACATTCAGGTCAATGCGATTGCACCGGGCTGGATCACCACAGAGATGACCGCGACCGCACGCGAGCATCCAGACTATACCGAGTTCAACAAGATAATCTTGGCGCGAACACCTGTGGCTCGATGGGGCGAGGCTGACGAAATGGCTGGCGCGGCCGTCTTTCTCGCATCTGCCGCCGCCGATTTCATCACGGGTGTCACCCTGCCAGTCGATGGTGGATATTCGATTTGTTAATCGTCGGCGCGGACAATACGAAGTCTAACCTTTCATTGCAGCCGACCGCCTTGGGCGGCGGCTAAACTAAACCGCTGACGTAACAAGGAATTCCGGGTTGGCAAAGAACAGAAGCCCTGCATATTCGGTTTCAATGGGCGACTTTCGAGTGACCGCTTATCAAAGTTTGAATGACAGCATTGGAGCAAAGCCAACGGCCCTTATGGGTCGCTATGTAAAGCTTTGCATAGCGACCCCTATGTATAGATCGCAACTATGTATAGGTGCCGTGGAGTCGGTAGCGCCGGCCCTGTGGTGAACATCTCGAAGACCGGCGCGACCTTTACATAGTTAAAGCGATTGCAGGAATTTCATCAGTGAATCTGGGGCTCGATAGCGGCGCAGCTTAGTATCGGGCGCTTCCAGCCGTGCTAACGCTTTTTCCTTCATGGCCAGGTCAGCTTCAACATATCGATGAGTCGTCGTCACGCTTTCATGTCCAAGCCAAAGTGCGATCACATTGAACGGTACGCCGGACTGAAGCAGGTGCATTGCCGTGGTGTGCCTGAGCGTATGGGGTGAAACGTGTTTTTTTTCGATACCGGGTTGCTGAGCTGCGGCGCGGGTCACCGCAAGTTCCAGTCGTTGCGCAACATTGCATCTGGTCATTGCGTGCCCGTCGCGATTCGGCAGCAAGGCAGCCTCGCCACGCATTGAAGGGTTAATGCGTAGCCATGCGCGAATCTCGATGACCGTGGTCTTCCACAACGGCACGGAACGTTGCTTCCGACCCTTGCCATGCAGATGCACGCATGCCGCGCTATCAAGAACGACGTCATCTACGCGTACACCAACGATCTCCGACACCCGAGCTCCGGTGTTGTAGAGCATCGTCAACAATAAATGGTCACGCTGCGAAGTCCAACTGGTGCCCGGTTGACCCAGCACGGCGATCATTTCCTCGCGCGTCAGGAAGCCGAGCATTGGCCGTTCGAAGCGCTTCATCGGTACCGCCAGCGCCCGCTCGACGTGATGAAGCGAGGCCACGTCGCGACGACCGGCAAACTTCAGGAACGCCCGCAGTGCGGTAAGTCGCAGGTTGCGGCTGCGAACCACATTGTGCCGATCGCGCTCCAGATGATCCAGAAACCCGAGGATCAGATCGGGCTGGATATCGGCCAGATGCAGTGCCGTCGGTGCCCGACCAAGCTTGCCGCTGACGTATTGCAGGAACAGCATTAACGCATCACGGTAGCAGGCTACGGTACGCGGGCTGACCGCGCGCTGCTCAACAAGGTACTCGGTAAAGAAGCGCTGAACGAGCGCAGCAAACGATGGTGGTTTCGGTGCGGTTTCATTGCGCATTCGACACCTCCGTCTGCGGCAAGAACGCCTCGAAACGATTGGCTGCAAGCCCCATTAATTCCGGCACGGCCGATAGATACCAATAGGTGTTGGTTATCATTGCATGTCCAACATAGGTCGATAGCGACAGCATCGCCTGATCGATGTCGACGCCCTGCTCCTGCCACAACACGATGCGCCGAACGACAAAGGTGTGGCGCAAATCATGAATGCGCGGCGCGTGATGCGCGCCACGGTTGCGCCAACCCAGTTGGTCGCGAAGCGTGGCGAAGATGCGACGTACCTGCCTCTCGCCCAGTGGCTTACCTCGCCTGCACCCGCGCGTACCGACGAAGAAGGGTGCATCTTCGTGTGTGGATTCGCCCGACCGATCACGTTCGCATCGATACCGACGCAGTGCCGCCACCGCGCTTGCTTGCAGGGGTACATGGCGGGACTTGGCGAACTTGGTCTGGCGGACGGTGAGCATTCCACACTTGAGATCGACGTGGGCGTTGCACAGCGCCAATGCTTCGGAGATCCGCAGTCCGGTGGCCGCCAGCAAACCGAATAGGGTCTCAAAGACGATCCCGCGCAGCCCCGGTTTGGGACCGAGCTGCCGGGCGGCGGCCAACAGATCGATGATTTCCTGCTGGCTGTAGATTTGTGGTGCCAGTCGATCCGGCAAGCGGCCAAAGATGGCGTCATCGGGAACCTCCGTGCGCGGCTCGAACTGCTGGAACCAGCGTGTGAAGGAGCGCAGCAATTTGAGTCGACGCGCCCAGGTATGTGGATCAAGACTGCCATGGCTGTCGCGTCGCGCCCAGTCGGCCATGACCTCAACGGTCAACGGGCCGCGGTGACCGACGGCCTTAACGTGGCGCGCAAAACTGCGCAGTGCATAGGCTGGGGTGTCTTGCTTAAAACCCAAACGGTGGCGTTCAGCCAGAAATTGATCAACGCGCGCCCGGATGCTGGTGACCGCGCTCATGATGGGCTTCCCGGCCATGGCAGAGCAACACTTGCAAGGTTGCGGCTGTCGAGCTTGGCGTAGATGAGTGTGGTGTTAAGCGAACGGTGACGCAGCACGTCGGCCACCTCCTTCAACGAGGAACCGCTGGCCAGTAACCGACTCGCCATCGTATGGCGCAGCAGATGGGAACCTGTGTAAGGAAGTCCGGCGCGTGCGTAGGCCTGGCGGATCGCCTTGCGAACAAGGTCGGGGCCAATGGGCTCGTCGCGTGGCGCGACGTGGCGCACGAATACATCCCGATTGCTGGTCTTGGGGCGCTCCTGTTGCAAATACGCGGCGATGGCCTCGCCGGTGGTCGCCGGCAGCGGCAGCAAGTAGTCCCGGCGGCCTTTGGTGTGACGTAACTTGATCGTTCCAGCGCGCCAGTCGATGTCATCGAGGCTGAGTCTGGCAACCTCGCCGCTGCGAAGACCGAGATCAAGGGCGCAACGGACGATGGCGTCGGCGCGCCGCATGCCGTGGCCTGGTTTGCCGAGCGAGTCGACTAGCTGTTCAACCTCCTTATCTGTTAGTGCCTTGGGTAGCGAGGCCATCTGCCAGTTGGCAGGATATGAAACGGCGCCGATCAGGCCGTGTGCAGCATCGCCGAGTGAAGCCCTGTAGCGGAAGTATCCGCGCAGGGCAGAGGTCACCGTTCCTGTACCCGCCGGCTTACTGTGGAGCTTGGCCTGCTGTGCGAAGAAGTGGCGCACATGCGCCGGTTTGATCGCAGAAATATCAACCGGACCATCACGAAACCGGCTCGTCAGCAACCGTCTTACGATACGCAGGGCCAGGGTTCGCGTCCGCGAGGCCAGGCCACGCACCCGATCCATGTGCTCATCGTAGCGCCGCAGTTCCATATCTACGTGGGTCGTGCCCACGATCCGAGGCGCGACTGCGCCCCCGGCACGTAACACGACAAGCAGATGAACTAACGCGGCACGCAGACCGAGGCGATCTCGCCGTGGATGCCCGACGCAGTCGCAATGAGGAAGATGCTTGTCAAGAAATTCGGCAACAACTGCTTCGTTGATACCCCTTATCGGCAAATGCTGTCGGTAAAACCATTGGGCGAAGTGGGCGATGCGACCGATGCAACTGGCAATGTATTTGGCTGTGTAGCCGCGATCAAACAGGTACTGTTTGAATACATCGACGTACGGCAACAGCGGGCCTTCGGCAATCCGGGCCGTGACATAGTGTAGAGGTGGTATGGCTTTGCGCATAGTGGTCTCCTGAAGTGGACCACCAGTGCACTCGCTTGCAAAAACTATGTAAAGGTCCTGCTAGCCCTGACGACACTCACCAGAGGGGCGGCACTTCCAATTCCATGGCACCTATACATAGTTGCGATCTATACATAGGGGTCGAAACCAGACTTTCACAGCGAGCCCTATTCGCCATTAGCTCTTTACACAATCACCACGCCCCGCAACCCATGTCCATGGCACCGCAATAGCCACATATCGCGCACATTTGCCGATGGCTAGCATCAATAGCGTCAACCGTGGATTGATGCGCAGCCATCCTGCTGCGACGCACGGAGGGTCACCGATCAGCAGCACCCACAATAGCAATAGCATCCATTCGCCGTAGCGCTGCAACCAAACGAGCGCTTTATTCTTTTCCGGCTTGGCAGGAAGAACGCGCCCGATACCGGAGTAAGTCCTGCCTCCTAGCGCATTGGCGACGGTGGCGAGGACGATGCATTGCCGA
>JACMOJ010000446.1 GCA_014378085.1 Burkholderiales bacterium
GGAATGCGGTGGCGGTCTCGGCGTGTGAGCAGTGTGGCCGCAATCGTGTACCGAGTGTCACCGAGATTCGGTCGCTCGATAGCGCGATTACGCAGGGGCTGGCGCAGGGTCTGACACAGGGAAGGCGTCTGGCGATTTTGCACCCCGCCGGGGGTGAGTCACTCATCAGTTGGGCTGCACAAACGCCTGACGCGCCACTTGCGCTGCTGGTTGGCCCGGAGGGCGGTTTTACCGACCAAGAAATTGCGCAGGCTGTTTCGCTAGGTGCGACCAAAGTCACCTTCGGCCCGCGTGTGCTGCGCACCGAGACGGCAGGACTTGCCGCGCTCGCCGCACTGCAAGCTGTATTAGGCGACCTTCGCTGATAGAATTTCGCATCTTGCAGTCACTGGTTGTTTCATTCGATCGTCTTTATGGCCCGCAGCGACACTAAAAAACTCGAAGCATTTGTGAAGTGGTTCCGCTCGGCCACGCCGTTTATCCACGAGTTCGGCGAACGCACCATTGTGATCGCCTTTGGCGGAGAGGTGCTCACTGACGGCGACATGATGCAGCTCGCCCACGATATCAACGTCCTAGTGAGCTTGGAAATTCGGGTGGTGTTGGTACATGGCACGCGGCCGCAGATTGAAGACCAGCTGAAGCAACATGGTGTGCAGTCGCGCTACGCTGAGGGCCGCCGCGTGACCGATGCGGATGGATTGAAATGTGTGAAAGAAGCCAACGGCATCGCGCGCATGGAGATCGAAGCCACACTTTCTACTGAGCTCGCAAATTCCCCAATGGCGGGCGCGGATATTCGTGTCTCGTCGGGTAATTTCATCACCGCCAAACCATTTGGCGTGCGCAATGGCGTGGATTTTATGCATACCGGCGAAGTGCGCAAAGTCGACGTTGAGGGCATTACGCGCAGGCTAGATGACGACGAGGTGGTATTACTGTCGCCAATTGGCTTTTCGCCGACGGGCGATATTTTTAATCTTACGCTTGAGGATGTCGCCACCTCGGTGGCCATTGCCATGAAGGCGGAGAAGCTAATCTTTCTGACCGAGACGATGGGCGCCAACGACGCGCGCAACAAGTTAATCGGTGAATTGACTGCGCTTCAAGCGCAGGAGCTGCTTGGCAATACGCAGCAGGCGGAAGACATTCGCTTTTACCTTCCTGCGGCGATTCGTGCCGTGCGTGAGGGCGTAAAACGTGCGCACCTCATCTCTCGCCACGTGGATGGCGCGCTGTTAATCGAATTGTTTACGCACCACGGTGTTGGCACCATGGTGGTGCTGGAGTCGCCCGACAAGCTGCGTAATGCCGGATTGCAAGATGTGGATGGAATCGTCGCGCTAATCGATCCGCTTGCCGAGCGCGGCATCTTGGTGGCACGTTCGCGTGAATCGATCGAAAAGGAAATCGATCGTTTTGTCGTGCTTGCACACGAAGAAGAAGTGATCGGCTGTGCCGCGATGAATCCTTATCAAGGCGAGAAATTAGCCGAGCTCGCGTGCCTAGCGGTGAATCCGTTTTACCGGGATGGTGGCCGCGGGGAGCGAATTTTGGCGCATGTTGAAAAACGCGCTAAGGACCGCAACTTTAAAACACTGTTCGTTCTTTCCACACAAACGACACAATGGTTTGTCGAGCGTGGCTTTGCGGAGGCAGACGTTAACGCGCTGCCTGTCGAGCGCCGCGAAAAATACAACCGCGAACGCAACTCCAAGGTTTACACCAAGCAGTTGTAACCCCAAGCCTCAGCATAAGGAAATCCTATGTCCCGCATGATTCAATGTGTCAAGCTCAAAACCGAAGCCGAGGGCCTCGACTACCCACCTTACCCAGGGCCGATTGGCAAACGCATTTTTGATGAAGTTTCCAAGACGGCGTGGAAGGGCTGGCTGGAAGACCAAAAACGGTTGGTGAACGAGAACCGGCTTAATTTGGCAGATCAAAAGGCGCGCAAGTATTTGGAAGAACAAATGATGCGGCACTTTTTTGGTGACGGCGCTGATCGGGCGAGCGGGTACGTGCCGCCGGCGGCCTAGTGGTCGCAACCGCAGCTAGATCAACAAAATGAAAAACGCCGCTTAGAAAGCGGCGTTTTTGTTTTTAACGCGAGCTGGAAACCGATCGTTATTGCGGAATCGAAGGCTTCATCAATCGGGGGATGTGGCGACCTTCACTAGTTCTTCGGTCGTGATGTGGCGAACGTCTTTGCCTTTAACTAGATACACCACGTACTCGCTCATATTTTTGGCATGGTCACCGATGCGCTCGATGGCCTTTGCGATGAACAGAATGTCGATCGAAGCGGAAATGGTGCGTGGATCTTCCATCATGAAAGTCATTAGCTGACGCAAGATGGCGCGAAATCGCTCATCGACTTCCGCATCTTGCTGCACAACTTTGGCGGCACCTGTAACGTCCAAGCGCGCAAACGCATCGAGGGACGTCTTGATCATGTCCAGCGTGATGTTGCAGGCGTAACGAATGTCGGCAAGCTGATGGCTTACCCTTGCGCCGGACTGATGCAGCTGTTTTGCCATGCGCGCTATTTTCTGGGCTTCGTCGCCGATTCGCTCCAAATCGGTAATGGTCTTTACCACCGCCATCACCATGCGTAAGTCAGATGCGGTCGGCTGGCGTTTAGCGATGATGTGAGTGCAATCGTCATCAATCCCGACTTCGAGCGCGTTGACGCGATGATCATCTGCAATGACTTGATCCGCCAGCGCGATGTCGCCGTAAGCGAGGACTTCCATCGCGCGCATGATTTGCTGCTCGACCAAGCCACCCATTTGTAGCACACGTGAGCGCAGGCCTTCGAGTTCCGCGTCAAATCGTTTTGAGATGTGTTCGTTTGCCATTCCATTTTCTTTCAGCAAGAGACGTCGTAATCGGTTGAAAAAGCCATCCCGGCAACGTCGGAAACCATCAATTGTACGAGTGTATGCGGGTTATGTGACGGAAAAGTGACAATGCGGACGGCAGCCTCAGCCAAACCGACGCCTTCGGCTTAGCTAGCGGGTGATTTTTTGTACGCCATCTGCGGTGGCCAACAGCAGCACGTCAGCACTGCGGCGCGCAAAAATACCGTTGGTCACGACGCCGGGAATCTGATTAATCTCTGTTTCGAGCAGCGGTGGATTTTGGATGCTGAGGCCGTGTACGTCAAGAATCCAGTTGCCATTGTCTGTTACGACCGGTCGCATTTGGCCGCTCTCGTTGATCATACGCCAATCAGGGTGGCCACCGAGTTTTACCAGCTCACGCGCCACATAACTTCGTGCCATGGGGATCACTTCTACCGGTAGAGGAAACTTGCCCAATACGTCGACCAGCTTGGATTGGTCCGCGACACAGATGAATTTGTCGGCTGCCGCGGCGACAATTTTTTCCCGCGTTAACGCGGCGCCCCCGCCTTTGATCATCGCCAGATGTTTGGTAATTTCATCCGCGCCGTCGACATACACAGCGATTGGGGCGGCGTCGTTAAGGGTCATCACGTCGATGCCGCCCGCTTTGAGCCGCGCGGTGGAGGCGTCCGAGCTCGATACCGCCGCTTTGATCCGGTCGCGCGCCTTGATCAGCTCGTCGATGAAAAAATTGACGGTGGAACCAGTGCCGACGCCGATGATGGCGTTGTCGGGCACGTACGCCATCGCCGCTTTGGCGGCAGCAGCCTTCAGGGCGTTTTGATCCGGTTTTGTGCTCATGCGCGGTTGTCCGAGTGGGAGTAACAGTGAAATTCTTGCTACATTGTCTATTGTTCCAGAAAAACCGTGGTTCCAGAAAAACCCTGGTTCCTGAAAAAATCCTAGAAGCGCGTCGTCATGCCTACTGACTATCTGAAAAAAATCCTCCAAGCCCGCGTCTATGACGTCGCCATTGAGTCGCCATTAGAGCGCTCGGTTGGCATCTCTGAGGTACTTGGCAACAACGTGCTGCTGAAGCGCGAAGATATGCAGCCGGTGTTTTCGTTTAAGTTGCGCGGCGCTTATAACAAGATGGCGCACCTGACACCGGCCGAGCTCAAGCGCGGCGTTATCTGTGCAAGCGCTGGTAATCACGCACAAGGGGTGGCGCTGGCGGCACAAAAACTTGGCTGTAAGGCAACCATTGTGATGCCGACCACCACGCCCAATATCAAGGTTGATGCGGTCTCACGCCGTGGTGCGACAGTGCTGTTGCATGGAGATAGTTATCACGAAGCAGGGTTGTACGCAAAGTCGCTTGCCGCAAAACGCAAGCTTGTGTATGTGCATCCCTATGACGATCCCCTCGTCATCGCCGGGCAGGGCACGATCGGTATGGAGATACTTCGCCAGCATCAACACCCAATTGATGCAGTGTTTGTGCCGGTCGGCGGCGGTGGGCTAATTGCCGGCATTGCCGCATACATTAAGGCGTTGTCACCTATGACGAAGATCATCGGTGTGGAGCCGGTCGATTCCAACGCGATGCAAGCATCCCTTGCGGCGGGTAAACGTGTCACGCTTAGTCATGTGAATCTGTTTGCCGATGGTGTGGCGGTGAAACAGGTGGGCGAGGAAACGTTTCGACTCGCGCAGCAATATGTCGATGAGATGGTGTTGGTCACCACCGACGAGATCTGCGCCGCGATCAAAGACATTTATCAAGACACACGTTCTGTGATGGAGCCATCCGGAGGATTGGCACTGGCCGGCATTAAACGCTACCTTGAGAAAAACAAGTTGCGCAACAAAACCTTCGTCGCGATTTGTTGTGGTGCCAACATGAATTTTGATCGGCTGCGTTTTGTCGCCGAACGCGCGTTGGTGGGTGAACATCACGAAGCGTTGCTGGCCATTACCGTGCCCGAAACCCGCGGGAGTTTTAAACGATTTTGCGAAGCGCTCGGCCCGCGCAACATCACCGAGTTCGCCTATCGCATCGCGGACGCAACGGCGGCGCAAGTGTTCGTTGGTGTTTCGATCAAAGGGCGTGAGGAACCCAAACAACTGGTCGCGTACTTTAAGAAGCAGGGCTTTACGGCGGTGGACATGTCGGACAACGAACTCGCCAAGTTGCACGTGCGGCATTTGGTGGGCGGACATTCACCACTCGCCGCCGATGAACAGATTTATCGGTTTGAGTTTCCCGATCGCCCGGGCGCGCTGATGAATTTTCTGCAGTCGATGTCGCCGAACTGGAATATCAGCTTATTTCACTACCGCAATCACGGCGCGGATGTTGGGCGTATTTTGGTCGGATTGCAGATTCCCAAGAACGAACGCGCGGGCTTTACCAAGTTTCTGAAAACGCTGGGTTATGCGTACGCCGATGAGACCAGCAATCCGGCTTATCGGATGTTTCTGCGGTAGGCCTAATACTTTCCACTTCCACCCCCCGCTCGTACTTAGCTAGGGCTAGCCGAATCCCGTCAGTTGCGCACTGATGTTACCGGCAGTATCATTCGGAGATGACCGCCGCTGCGAAGCTACTAA
>JACMOJ010000047.1 GCA_014378085.1 Burkholderiales bacterium
GCACCCCGTTCATGCTGCGTACAAAGTGTCGATTACACGGATACCCCGGATCGCCCATCAACACTTCATCGCCGTCATTGAGTAGCGCCGCAAACGTCAGCAACAGTGCCGCACTCGAGCCCGCCGTGACAATCACCCGCTCCGGCTCAATCGTGACGCCGTACTTGGTTTGATAGAACGCAGCGATGGCTTCACGCAGCGGCATCAACCCTAATGCACGGGTGTACCACATTGGCTGCTCATCTAGCGCACGTTTGCCAGCCTCAATCACCGGCAACGGCGTGCCAAAGTCGGGCTCACCAATCTCCATGTGGATCACGTCGTGTCCCGCCTGCTCAAGCTGCCGAGCGCGACTCTGTATTTCCATCGCCTGAAACGGCACGATGTGCGACATACGTGATGAGAGACGCTTCGAATTCATTCAGATTTCCGTTCAGTAAAGTTTGTTGACAATTTCATCCCACATTTTTGCCAGGCGCTTAACGCTAACGGGCATCGGGGTACGAAGCTCTTGCGCGAACAGCCCAACGCGCAGTTCTTCAACCGCCCAGCGAAATTCGCGAATGGCGGGTTCGGTCGATTTCGCAACGGACAAGTAATTTTTCCAGAGCGGGCGGATCTGTTTAAAGGTCTCTAGATCGCGCTCCATCGCGCCTAGCTTCGCTTTGTTCAAGCGCATCGCAATCGCCTTGAGATAACGCGGGTAATGCAGCAACTGGAGCGTGGGCGTCTCGCGTAAGAATCGCGGCACGAACAAATTGCGCAGCTGTTGATCAATATCCTCGCCGATATGCTCCCAGCCTTTTACATAACGCTCATCACAAAACTTACGAATATCCGCCGACAAACAAAGCGATTCATCCATCGCCTTGGCCAGCGCAGCAGCGTGACGTGCAAGCTCGGCTTTGTGTTTCGCGAGCTGCAAGTCAAACTGCGGGCGGGAACGGATATCACTTTCAACGGAGTCAACAAACGTGGCGCGAAACGCGGCAAACAAGAGCTCTTGTCGAAGCGCTTCTTGCACGTGGTTTTTGGTTTCAGGAAAAAACGTCGAAAACTGGAATGCCGCGATGGGGGAGAACTTGATATTGCGCTCACAAAATTTCGCCGCCTCTGCCTGCGCCAACATGAAAAGCCGCACCAGTCCTTGCGTTTGCGCCATTTTTGCTTCGAGAAGCTCGTCGTATATGGCGATTGATACTGTACTGCCGCGATCCACAAACGCCGGGTAGCCGTCGTAACGAATGCGCAGCTTTTCTTGTTCGCGCTCAAAGTTAATTGTCTGTGGCAATTCATCTATATCGGCAGGCCATGCGATGAGGTTGTCGCGCTCCATGCGATTACGATGCAGCGTGGAGAAAACAGTTTTTGATTCGTCTGCAAACTGGGTGCGCAGCGCCGCGAAATCGCGTGACATCGCCAGCTCTTTGCCGTCGCTGTCGACAATCTTAAAATTCATATACAGGTGGGCCACCACGCGCCCCGCTTCCGGCGACACATCCCACGCATCTTTTGGTACGTCGAGCTTACGTTCACGTTGCAAAAAACGTGTCATCACCTCAAGCATTGGCTCATCGGCCGCTGATAAGTCCGCCATATCCGGCTTACGATTGATGTAATCGATAAACGCGCTCACCGTATCGGGCACCGGCACCAGCGCGCTGCGGTAACGCTGCGGTAACGTTTTGAAATACGCGGCG
Source organism: Burkholderiales bacterium (assembly GCA_014378085.1). The sequence goes on from JACMOJ010000047.1 coordinate 1,701, forward strand.
GCTTTCTCGCGCAGCATGCCCATGGTCAGCCATTCAAAGCGGGCGGGGTTGACTTGGTTAATCACCGACACCGGTAGCGTGACTGTCACACCATCCATCGGATGGGTCGGCTCAAAACGATAGTGCAACGGATACGCTGCACCCTTGTGTTTAAGTGCCTTGGGAAACAGATCGAAAGTTACATCCCCCGCGTTGCGCCGCATCAGTTGCTCACGTGAGAACTCCAGCGCGGTGGGCTTGGCTTTTTCGGTTTCTTTGCGCCATCGCTCGAAGCCCGCCATATTGACCACATCCGCAGGAATGATTGCGTCGTAAAGCGCAAACATCTCGTTATCGTCAATCAACACATCCTGGCGTCGCGCTTTGGCTTCGATGTCTTCAATTTCATCGATCAGCCGCATGTTGTTACGCAAGAATTTGCCGTGGGTATCCACTTCACCCGCAACCAATCCATGGCGGATAAATATCTCGCGCGCCTCAATGGGATTGATGCCGCCGTAGTGGATTCGCCTGCGAGGGTTAATGATCAAGCCGTATAACGACACCTGCTCAAAGGCCACCACTTGGCCCGACCTGCGTTCCCAATGCGGGTCGTAATGAGACCGCGTCACGAGATGGCTTGCGAGCTGCTCAATCCATTCAGGCTCGACCGATGCGATGGTTCTTGCATAGACGCGAGTGGTCTCCGTTAACTCCGCCGCCATTAGCCATTTGAGGCGTTCTTTTTTTTGTGCCGCGATTTCGCGCACACGCTTCGGCAAATGAAAACGGATACCGCGCGGGCCCATGTAGTCATTGCCCTCAATGGCCTTGGTACCAATATTGGTGATCAAGCCCGCTAGCAGGGCACGATGCACACTTTCATATTTTGCTTGGGCGGATCGCGGCGACTTCACGTTCGCAAGGGTCTTGTGTTTTGCGACCGGCACGTGTTGCGCGACCGGCGCGACTTTTGTCGGCAGCGCTATGGTGTCAACAGATGCGTCATCCGCAGCGGCGTTGTGAACATGCATGCCAACCGATGCGCACAACTCGGAGAGCTGTGTGTGTACATCTTTCCACTCACGCATCCGAATCGGCGAAAGAAAGTTTTCGCGCAGCAACTGATCGAGCTTTCGATGCGATTGTTTGTGCTTAATGGCCTCCAAGTAGAACTGCCAGAGATTCACATACGATAAAAATTCAGACTGCGGATGCGCAAACTTTTCGTGCGCGGCGATGTGTTGTTCCTGTTTGTCGGCCGGTCGATCGCGCGGGTCCTGCACGGACAACCCCGCAGCAATGATCAACACCTCTTGCAGACAGGCCTCTTTCTCCGCGGCGACTAACATTCGGGCGATCGCCGGATCGACTGGAAACTTCGATAGCGTCCAACCAAGTGGCGTGATGTTCTTTACTTGGTCCACCGCACCGAGCTCAAACAACTGTCGGTACCCATCGTCGATCATGCGCGGGCTTGGCGCTTCAATAAACGGGAAATTCGCAATGTCACCCAAGCCTAACGCCTTCATGCGCAGGATGACGCTTGCTAGCGAGGTGCGCAATATCTCGGGCGTGGTAAAGACCGGCCGCGCAGCATGATCCTCCTCCGCGTACAAACGAATACAGATGCCAGCGGCGACACGCCCGCAACGCCCTGCGCGCTGTTTCGCGGATGCCTGCGAGATCGGCTCGATCTGCAACATATCGATCTTCTGCCGCGTGCTGTAGCGATGCACCCGCGCCACGCCAGTATCAATCACATAACGAATTCCCGGCACCGTGAGCGAGGTTTCGGCGACGTTGGTGGACAGCACGATGCGACGACGGCCCGTTCCCCCCGCGCGGAAAATGCGGTCCTGCTCATCGTTTGATAGCCGCGCAAACAGCGGCAACACTTCTGTCTGGCTTGGGTGGTGCTTGCGAAGTGCTTCGGTGGTGTCGCGAATCTCGCGTTCGCCCGGCAGGAATACCAACACATCGCCTTCGCGCGTCTCGGCAAACAGTTCATCTACCGCATGCATCACCGCGTCTTCAATATTCACCGCATCGTCACTATCGTCGAGAAAATGTTCGGGTCGATAGCGTACTTCCACCGGAAATGTACGGCCAGACACTTCAATGATTGGCGCATCGACCCCATGCTGCGCAAAGTGTTTTGCAAAACGTGTCGGGTCAATGGTGGCGGAGGTAATGATCACCTTCAGATCGGGGCGCTTCGGCAATAGCTGCTTTACATACCCCAACAAAAAATCAATATTCAGACTTCGCTCGTGCGCCTCATCAATGATGAGTGTGTCGTAGGCCAAAAAATTTCGGTCGTGATGTGTCTCCGCGAGCAGCACGCCGTCGGTCATCACTTTGACAAACGTGTCATCCGAGGTTTTATCGTTGAAGCGAATCTTGTAGGCCACGTCCCCGCCGCCGGTGCGGCCCAACTCATGCGCGAGGCGGCTGGCGAGAGTACGTGCGGCAATTCTGCGCGGCTGGGTACAGCCGATCATGCCGTCGATACCGCGCCCCAACTCCAAACAAATCTTCGGTAGCTGGGTAGTTTTGCCGGAGCCAGTTTCACCGCACAGGATGATGACTTGGTGTTTTTCAATCAGCGCGCGAATCTCGGCGCGCTTTTCGGCAATCGGCAACGCGTCGTCGTAACGCGGTGACGCCACAGCAGCATGACGCTCACCACGTGTGCGCATCCGGCCTTGAGCGGCCAATAGCGCTTGTGTAATCTGTTGGTCGATTTGTTCAGTCGGCTTTTTCGCGCGCGTCAGCTCGCGCCGTTTGCGGTCTAGGGCAATTAGTCTGCCACGGTCGCTGGCGAGGATGTCATCGAGTTCGGGCAACAACGTTGCGCCACCTACACGGGGCGGATCGGTTGATGGGGCGGGAGAGGTGCGCATGGGATTGAGAGTTTACGCGACGGCCTTGTGTATTCGCGTTTGCAAGTTTGTGCGAACTCATCGGTGGAGTGACTGGCCAGTTTGCCAAACCGCTTTCAAGAAGGACCTTGGATCGCGGCGCAGTCACGTAACTAAGCTGGGATGACAAACTTAAGATAGTGCCAAGGGTGTACGCTCCCGATTGTTCCTTTGTCCGGACAGTCTCAAAAACTGTTACCCCGGCGAACAACCACAGGGTTTGCGCCAGGACGACACGCTTAGGGTAGGGCCATGAGCGTCTGGCACCAATTTTCCCTCGGATGATTTACGTGGTGAGGACACAGCGCGACCGGTGCTACCATCATGTCATGCCCACAGCCCAAATCTCGCCGACTGCTTCCTGCGGCAGCCCATACCTCTGCGCAAACGATGTCCTGAACCGCGTCTTCGGATTCCCGCAATTTCGACCGCACCAGCGGGAAATCGTCGAACACGTCATCAGCGGCGGCGACGCGCTGGTGCTAATGCCCACCGGCAGCGGCAAATCGCTGTGTTACCAAGTTCCAGCGCTGGTACGTAACGGTGTCGGCATAGTCGTCTCGCCATTGATCGCGCTGATGCAAGATCAAGTCGATGCGATGCGCCAGCTCGATGTGCGCGCGGCATTTTTAAATTCCACGCTCGACGCGTCCGCTGCCGCAGATGTCGAACAACAACTGCTCAACGGCGAACTCGATTTGCTTTACGTTGCGCCGGAACGATTATTAACACCGCGATTTTTGCAACTGCTCGAACGCGCACCGATTGCGCTGTTCGCCATTGACGAAGCGCATTGTGTTTCGCAATGGGGCCATGATTTTCGCCCTGAGTATCGTGAGCTGACGATTCTCCACGAGCGTTTTCCTCGCATTCCGCGCATCGCATTGACCGCCACCGCCGACGCCCCGACGCGGCAAGAGATCATTGAGCGTTTGTCACTCGCTGACGCGCAGCAATTCGTCACCAGTTTTGACCGGCCCAATATCTGCTATCGGATGACACAAAAGACCGACGCCAACCACCAGTTGCTTGAGTTCCTCAATGATCGCGCGGGTGAAGCTGGTATCGTCTATTGCCTGTCGCGCAAAAAAGTGGAGGCGACCGCCGATTGGCTGAACGCAAAAGGTTTTGTGGCGCTGCCGTATCACGCTGGGCTCAGCGCTGGGACGCGTTCGCACCATCAGCAGCGCTTCATTCGCGAAGACGGCATCATTGTGGTTGCCACCATCGCCTTTGGCATGGGCATCGACAAGCCCGATGTGCGTTTTGTTGCGCATCTGGATCTGCCAAAAAGTATCGAGAGCTACTATCAGGAAACTGGCCGCGCCGGTCGCGACGGTGAACCCGCTGACGCGTGGCTGGCGTACAGCCTGAGTGACGTAGTCAGCATTGGCCAGATGATCGAATCGGGTGACGCGCCGTTTGAGCGCAAACGGCTGGAGCGGCAAAAGCTCAATGCGCTGTTCGGCCTGTGTGAAACGGCGGAGTGTCGGCGGCTGTCGTTGCTACGCTATTTTGGTGAGACGACCACGCCTTGCGGTAACTGCGATAACTGTCTCACGCCTGCGCCGACTTGGGACGCTACCGTGGTCGCGCAAAAGGCGTTATCCACGGTTTACAAAACTGGCCAGCGCTTTGGCGCGGTGCACATCATCGACTTGCTTATGGGCAAATCCACCGAGCGCATCACCCAGTTTAATCACCAGCTGTTGAGCGTGTTCGGCATTGGTCAGGATTTAAATCAAACCGAATGGCGCGGCGTGTTTCGGCAACTGGTAGCGATGGGATTTCTAATTGTCGATATGGAAGGTTTTGGCGGCTTGTCGCTGGGTGCCACCGCGCGTGCGGTGCTCAAAGGCGAAGCACGCGTCACCTTACGGCGCGATGCGCCCAAACCGGAACGCGCCTCAAAACAAGGGCGGCGCAGCGCCGCTGAGCGCAGCGTGGCGCGCGCCAGCAAACACGGCTCGCCAATTGCGCCGCACGACGAGCCGCTGTGGCAGGCGCTACGCGAGGCGCGCGCACGCATCGCCAAGGAGCAAGGCGTACCGTCTTACGTGATTTTCCACGACACCACGCTACAGGAAATGCTGCGTGCCAAGCCGCGCAATCGTGATGACATGGCGGCGATTTCTGGCGTCGGTGCAGCCAAGCTGGAGCGTTATGGCGACGCGTTTATTGCGGTGGTGGAATCGTTTGAGGGTGATTAAATGGTGGCTCACCCGGAGGTTCCCCACCGCGTCGGCACCGAGGCACGCGCCTAAGAATACGTTCGTATTAACGACGATTTTCATTTGAAAAATGGTAACGTTTTGCCACCATTGTTCAAGGCCACGCCTCTTCCAACGGCATATGGTTCTGAAAGCAGTAGCGTGTTTTCATTGGCAGCAATCGTCGTACAAGCGGCAAAAGTAGCGACCACAACCACCGCTCAACGGGTTGCGTGTACGGTATCGCACCGACCGTGTCGCGAATAGCCGTCATGTTGGTCGCCGGTGCTTGGCCCCAGGCACGTCGCCTATCAGGCGCGCAAATGATATGCAAAAAGGCTCAGACATGGCTAAAACTTCCACCAACACAAAGCCCGCTCCTCATCACGACCATTTACAAAAATGCGCGACTGGCATCACGGGCTTTGACGAAATTACCGAGGGAGGGCTGCCGAAGGACAGAATCACATTGATTAGCGGGGGGCCCGGTTCTGGGAAGACGCTGTTGGGAATTGACTTTCTGGTCAATGGCTTCCTCCATTACAAGGAGCGCGGCGTGTTCATGTCCTTTGAAGAAACCGAGGACGAGATCTATCAGGACGTTGCTTCCCTGAACCTAGATTTGCGCGGCCTTATTTCAAAAAAACAAATTCGTTTTGAACATGTTCGCTTTGAGCGCGACGATATTCACGAAAAAGGGGAGTTCAATCTCGAAGGATTGTTTATCCGCCTGGAGTTAGCCATTGACGCCATCGGCGCCAAGCGCGTGGTTCTGGATTCCATTGAGTCCCTGTTCGCGGGCATCGCCGATCCAGGGATACTTCGCTTAGAGATAAAGCGGCTGTTCCGGTGGCTCAAACAAAAACAGGTGACGGCCGTGATTACCGGCGAGCAAGGGCAAAACACCTTTACCCGCCACGGTCTTGAGGAATTTATTTCCGATTGCATCATCCTGCTTGACAACAGGGTCCGGCAGCAGGTTTCAACTCGCAGAATTCGTGTCGTCAAGTACCGCGGTTCAAATCATGGAACCAACGAATACCCGTTTGTGATTGACAAAGATGGGCTTTCAGTCATTCCTATCACCTCGGCAGGGCTCGACCATCCCGGTACCGATGAGAAAGTGTCAACCGGCATAGCGCCCCTAGATAAGCTGTTTGCGGGTGGCGGGTACACCAGAGGCAGCACCATTCTTGTTTCCGGTACCGCAGGCACGGGTAAAACCAGCCTCGCGGCAGCTTTCGCAGAAGCAAGCTGCAAACGTGGCGAACGTTGTCTCTATCTTTCCTACGAGGAGTCTCCTGGGCAACTCGTTCAAAATATGCGCTCCGTCGGTGTTGATCTGGGGAAATGGTTAAAAAAAGGAACGTTGAAAATTGTTTCCACCAGACCTGCCTTTTTTGGTCTGGAGATGCACTTGCTCGATTTATACAAAATCCTGGCGGAGTTCAAGCCAACAGCGGTCGTCATTGATCCCCTGACAAGTCTTATCGGGCAGGCTGAGGAATCGGAAGTTCAGTCGATGCTGACGCGCATGATCGATGCCCTGAAGTCCAAAGGCATCACCGGCGTTTTCACGAGTCTTGTATCTTCAACCGCGCAAAACGACACCAGCGGTGAAATCGGGGTTTCATCTTTGATTGACACTTGGATCGTGGTGAGAGAATTGGAAGAGAACGAAGGTAGGAGGCGGATTCGCGGCCTCTACATTGTCAAATCCCGTGGCACGGGTCATTCCAGTGATGTTCACAAAATGATTTTCAGTGATGACGGGATTCAGCTGCATCCCATGGACAATGATGCGACTTTGGGCGCCGATCAGAAGAAGAAAGTCGGCAAAAGTGTCAGTACCAAAAAATAGCGCGAGCAGGCAAAGGCGGTTAACGAATCGCCTGAGGTCAGCCGTATGAGAACAACCAAACCCGACTTCGTTGTCGGTATAGGTGCCTCAGCCGGCGGCCTTAACGCTTACAAGGCGTTCTTCGATGCGTTGCATTTCGATACCGGCATGGCATTCGTCGTTATTTCTCACCTTCACCCCGCAGCCCATAGTCAATTAGCCGAGATTTTGTCGCGTCATACAAAAATGACGGTAGTGCTTGCCGCATCCGCAATGAAAATGCGGGCTAATCGGGTCTATGTGATACCAACTAATGCCGATCTTTCCATCGAGCATGGTGCGCTGCACGTCATATCCCCGCGCATCCGCAGGAACTCACAAGTCGATTTGTTTTTTACCTCACTTGCCGCCGCGCTGGGCGCGCGTGCCGTCGGCATTGTGCTTTCGGGCTACGGCGCTGACGGTGCTGAAGGCTGCAAGCGCATCAAGGCAGCAGGGGGAACCAACTTTGCACAAGACACTTCTGCCGAAGTCAGCGGCATGCCTCTCAGCGCTTGCGCCACGGGCTGTGTTGACTTCGTACTGTCACCCGACAAAATTCCGGCCGAATTGGATAAATTGAGGTTGCGACTGGGCACGGCAGCCTGATCATTCGAACGGGCCTACGACGTAGTGGCTCGTAGAAAAATTAACGCGGCCCTCAATAGAAAAACGCCTCCTAGGCAGGCCTCAATGCAAACCGCCCGCTCGGCGGACTAAGTATGCAAACCGCCCGCTCGGCGGACTAAATATGCAAACCGCCCCCTAGGCAGGCTTCAATGCAAACCGCCGGCTAGGCGGACTAAATATGCAAAACGCCCGCTAGGCGGGCTAAACATGCAAAACGCCCGCTAGGCGGGCGTTTACAAACACTATCGGCTTGAGATAGCCGTCAATGCTGGGGTTTACTTATCCAGCTCGATGCCTTCGGCTTCAAATACGCGTTTGACGGTGGGGCGCGAAAAAACGCGCTGCGCGTGTTTGGTCCACACCGGGTATAGCGCTTTCATATCGATACCAAGCCGATTGCCCCAACGATAGAACACCAACAAGTACGGATCACACACGCCATATTGCCCGCCCATCGCGAAGGAACGGCCGACCAGCATTTTGTCGATCTCCGCGTAACAGCTGAGAAGCGTTTGTTTTGCGGTGGTGTTGATGCTTTCTTTCGCCGCCGGGTCTGTGGAAAAACGCTCGGCGCGGAAAATCCCTGCCGCCGCAATATGCACCGTCGAAGACAGCCACGACATTAGCGATAGCGCCTCGGCTTGTTTCCACGTTTCTTTCGGCCACAGGCCGCGTTCGGCGTATCCGCCACCGAGGTAGGTAAGAATTGCCACTGTTTCCGTCAGCACTTTGCCGTCGACGTTTAACGCGGGAACCTTGGCTTTTGGATTGACGCGCAAGTACTCAGGGCGCTTATGTTCCCCGTCTGCAAGCGAGACCATGACCGGCTCAAATGCGATGCCAAGCTCTTCTAAAACGATGTGCGAGGCGAGCGAGCAGGCGCCTGGTGAGTAGTAAAGTTTTATCATTCCCGCAGATTAACCAAATATGACGGTTTATTCAATACTCACCCGCCAGTTAGTTTGCGGCCTGTATCTTTAACTCTTTGTTTTTAGTTTGTTTTTATGAGAGTAACCACTTACCGCGTAAGGACGTTTGGCCTCAATCGAGCCGCGAAATGAGTGATGAGGTATCCAGGCGATTGCCACCCTTCTTCTGGATGTCGCCGTAGAACTGGTCGACCACCGCCGTCAGCGGCAAACGCGCACCGTTGCGGCGGGCTTCATCCAAACAAATGCCGAGGTCTTTGCGCATCCAGTCGACCGCAAAACCAAAGCTAAATTCGCGCTTCAACATGGTGCGACCACGGTTCTCCATCTGCCATGATTGCGCCGCACCCTTAGAGATGACGTCGAGCACGAGACTACCGTCAAGCCCCGCCTTCTCCGCGAAGGCGAGTCCTTCCGACAGCGCTTGCACCAAGCCCGCGATACAAATTTGGTTAACCATCTTCGTGAGCTGTCCGGCACCGGATTCACCCATCAGAGTGGTCGCCTTCGCGTAACAATCCATGACCGACTTGGCATTGGCAAACGCGGTCTCGGAGCCACCACACATCACCGTAAGCTGCCCTTTTTCGGCACCGGCTTGGCCGCCCGACACCGGTGCATCGATGAACGCAATATTGCGCTTGGCGGCGTCAGCAAAGAGTGCACGCGCCGCGTCCGCCGAAGCGGTGGTGTGATCGACCAGAGTGGTGCCGGATTTCATCGCGGCAATGGCTTGTCCCGCAACATCGAGCAAGTCGCGATCATTGCCGACACACATCAGCACCATGTCAGCACCGGCCACCGCGCCAGCAATCGTCGGATCAAACGCGCCGCCGTGTTGTTTGGCCCACGCCTCTGCTTTCGCCGTGGTGCGGTTATAGACGGTGACATCAAAACCGTTCGCTTTGAGATGTCCCGCCATCGGGTAGCCCATGACGCCTAGGCCGAGAAATGCAATTTTCATAATAGTCCTTAAGGATTAATCAGATTCGGCGGCGTCCGGCCCTGCAAGGCGCGCGTTAAATTTTCCGCCGCGAGCTTGGCCATATTCAGTCGGGTGTTGTGCGTGGCACTTCCGATATGCGGAATCAGCACGACGTTGTCTAACTTGAGAAATTCGGGATTCAACGCGGGCTCATTTTCAAACACGTCGAGACCGGCACCCGCGATACGCTTTTCTTTGAGCGCTGCGATAAGCGCCGCGTCGTCCGCCACACCGCCGCGCGCGGTGTTGATAAAGATTGCGCTAGGTTTCATCAGCGCCAACTCCGCCGCACCGATCAAATGATGGGTGTCTTTGGAATAAGGCACCATCACCACCACAAAGTCGCTCTCGCGCAAGATCGCTTCCTTGCTCGCGTAACGTACGTTGAGCTTGGCTTCGGTAGCGGCGTCGAGCGGCTTGCGGTTGTAATACGACACTTGCATATCAAAGCCCGACGCGCGTCGTGCGATGGTCTCGCCAATGCGGCCCATGCCGATAATGCCGAGTTTTGCGTGGTGCACATCTGCCCCCAGCCACTGCTGCAGTGCAAAACCCTTTTTCCATTCACCCCGACGCAGACGCGCTTCGGTTTCGGTGATACGCCGCGCGGTTGCCATCAGCAAGGTAAAGGTCAGGTCGGCGGTTGTGTCGTCCAGCACGCCCGGCGTATTGGTCGCCATCACGCCTCGCCTGGACGCCTCAGCGACATCGATGTTGTTGTAGCCAACGGCGATGTTAGACACCACTTTAACTGTTGGGCACGCGGCAAAAAACGCGGCGTCGATTTTCTCGGTGAGGCAGCACATCACGCCGACGCAACCTGCCGCGCGCACCCGCAATTGTTCCGCGCTGAGAATGTCGTCATTCGCGTTGTGGTCCACTTCGAAGTGCGCGGAAAGTTGCTCGACAATTTCCGGGAACACCTGACGACTAACAAGAATTTTAGGTTTCATCCGTTACCCAGTTTCTATTCAGCGGCTGCTTGCAGCCGCGTGAGTATTCATAAATTAATAACCCCGACCGAGGCCGGGGTTATAGGCGACGCAACCTCGCTAAGCCGATTAGGCACCGTACAGGTAGTTTGGCAACCAGAGCGTCATACCCGGCCAGATGTACATAATGACCATGCACACAATCACGATCAACATATACGGCATCATGCCGGCGAAAATCTGATTGATGGTGACGTGGGACGGCGCCACTCCTTTTAAGTAAAAGGCCGACATTGCCACTGGCGGGGAAAGGAACGCCGCTTGCAAGTTCACAAACACCAGCGTACCCCATAGGATGGGATCAATCTGGAAGTGCCCAAGCAGCGGCAAGAAGATTGGCACGAAGATGACGATGATCTCGGTCCATTCAAGTGGCCAGCCCAACACGAAAATAATGGCCTGTGAAAGCAGCATAAATTGCAACGGCGTCAGGTTCATCGACAGGACCCATTTCTCGATGATCGATTGGCCACCGAGAATCGCGAACACCGCCGAGAACAGTGCAGAGCCGACAAACAACCAGCACACCATCGCCGTTGTTTTCGCCGTGAGAAACACCGCTTCACTTAACGGCTTCTTCATCTGCCGCTTCGTCGCCAAGTCGAAGCCCCACACGACAATGGTGCCGCCGACCACGCCGCAAAGCAGGAGGGCGATAATCACGATGTGTGTTGCGGCACCAGACGACGGTCCGCCGTAGAAATATGCCGCCACCGCACCGACGATGCCGAGCACGAGGCTACTCCACAAAGCCAACTTAGGATACTTGTTAAAACCCGCCATATACAACGCGCCAACCGCGCCAACGGCAGCGGATTCTGTTGCCGTCGTAATGCCGAGCAATATCACCGCAAGGACAACCAGCGTCAGAATTCCGAGCGGCATGACGGACTCGACCAGCAACTTCAAAATTTCGAGTTGCTCTGCGCGTAAGCGCGCGTAGTACCAAGTCAGGAGCAGCGCAGTGAAAATCACCGCCCCCCAGAACCATGTGAAAAACTGCGCCGGAGGTCCGGCGTCTGCCGCCACTTGCGTTTTGGCCAAGTCACCTGACTGAAGATCGATGCCCATTGCTTGCAGCGATTCCTCTTTTGCGGCCGGCTCGCTAGTCCCTGCACCACCCGTGCCCATTTCTTGCAGCTTTTCTTCAACGACCAGTGGTTCTGCCAAGCTCGTGTCTACAACCTTCTTCTCAAGCGGGGCACTGATCGTCGTTGCGGCTTTTACCTCGTCAGCCTGTGACTGCTGATGAATCACCACGTACCACCACGTTCCCCATAATGTGGCAACGGCCAACATCAACGGAAACATAGCTGCGAAAAAACTGCGAACAATCGCACCGTAGGTCATGCGAGCGGCAGCGTCCACGGCGTTAAAGGCCTTCGACGGCGACAACAACGCCTTAATTAGCGCGACCAACATATTCTTGGAATACGCCACCTGTAAATTGGTGAAAGATGGTGGGATCGGCACGATCTGCTGCTCCGGCGGCAGCTTTGGCGCGATCTTCGGATTGATCAGCGCCCAACCGATGATGTAGACCAAATATAAGAAGGACAGGAAGAACCCTGGCAACATTGCGGCGGCATAGAGCTTGACGACCGATTGACCGGCGACGGCGGCGTAGACGATGATCATTACTGACGGCGGAATCAAAATTCCAAGCGTGCCGCCAGCGGTAATCACCCCCGTGGCGAGCTTCACATCGTAGCCCGCATTCAACATCGGCTTCAACGCAATCACACCCATTAACACAACCACTGCGCCGACCAGGCCTGAGGCGATGCCCCAGAAGGTACATACGACGAGTGTCGCCACCGCGAGGGAAGCAGGAAGGCGTCGGAACGCGAGCTGGATCGAATGGAACATCTTGTCGACCAAGGCACTTCGTTCCATGACGTATCCCATCAATACAAATAGCGGTATTGATAGCAGCACGTCGTTGGTCATTCCCCCATAGGTGCGCTGTACCATCAAGGTAAAAACTTTATTGGCCGTCCAAGATTGCGACGGATCGTAAAAGGCAACAAATCCAAACATCATGCCCAAGCCCATCAGGGTAAAGGCGGTCGGAAAGCCCAACATGATCACAACGACGATCAATGCCAGCATCAGCAGGCCGAGTGCGGGATCGGTCATTTTGCATCTCCCTTGTTTGAATCTTCATCGCGTTGCGATTCGCCGTGCGGCTTGGTGAGGCGACCGTATGCCTCTTCTTCGAATGCGCGCTTTTCACCCATGCCACGTTGACGCGCTGTCGCATCGATATCCGCCGCATGCGCTATCGCTTCGCGTTTTGAATCTTCGTCGACATAAATACTTGCCGCGAGCTGTTGCTCAACGACGTCAATTTCTTCGGCGTCTTTGAGTCGTGACGGCCATTCGCCTGTTTTGATGCAAACGACACAGCGCAAAATTTCGATCAGTCCTTGCAGCATGACCATGGCACCCGCAATCGGGATCATGGTCTTGAAGTGATAAATCGGTGGGCCATCTGCAGTAATCGATGAATGTTCCTGAATGCGCCAAGCATCACCGGCAAACTCTATGCCGGCATAACAAAGCGCCGCAATACCAGGCAGAAAGAACGTCACATACAAAATCAAATCAAGCGTTGCTTGCGTGCGCGGCTTGAAATTGCCGTACAAGAAATCGCCTCGAACGTGGGCATCTTGCGCGAGCGCGTAGGCGCCGCAAAGCATAAACGTCGTGCCATACAACATTGTGCTCACATCAAAAACCCATGCGGATGGCTGATTGAAAATGTAGCGGCGAACGACGTCAAAGCAGACCATTGCCATCAACAAAAGTATCAACCACGCGGCGGCCTTACCGACATAGGTGCTGATAAGGTCAACAACGAGCATTACTTTTTGCGCTGTTGGATGCGCTGCTGGATGCGTTGCGGTATGCGTTGCTGTATGCATTGGTTTACACTCCCCCAAAAAAATAAGCCACCGGATTACCCGATGGCTTATTGTGCGCTACAAAACTGGCTTTAAACTTTCTTTGCCGGAGCAGCAGGCTTTCCCGCAAAGAAATGGTTATACGCCATTTTGTAGTTCACCAGCGTGTCGTTCTGCCATGCGCCTGCGCGCTTAGCAAACACGCGCATCGACTCATACACTTTGGCAAACATTGGATTGTCTGCTGATTTCTTGGCAACCACTCTGTCCCACGCGTTGAGCTGCGCCTGCAAAACAGCGTCAGGCGTTTTAAAGAATTTAACGTTGTTTTTCTCACGCAACTCGATGTAGTCCTGCGAATAACGGTCAATTGCCTTCCACGACATATCTGCGGAACAGGCATCAACCGCGCTGGCGATAATGGTCTTCAATTCTGGCGCCAGAGCATCGTATTTTTTCTTGTTAAAGAGGATCTCGAAGTTTTCGGACGCCTGATGAAAGCTCTGCAACATGCAAATCTTAGACACATCCGGGAAGCCCAAAGTGCGGTCTGATGAGGCATTATTAAACTCAGCCGCATCTAGCAAACCGCGGTCGATTGCTGCCACGATCTCAGCGCCTGGCAAAGCATTCACTGCCGCACCCATTTCGGTGAAAATATCCACCGCCAAGCCAACAGTACGGAACTTAATACCCTTTAGATCTTCTACCTTCTGAATCGGCTTCTTGAACCAGCCCAGCGGTTGGGTCGGCATTGGTCCGTAGATGAATGACTGCACATCGACGCCGAGGTTCTTGTAGATTTCATCCTGTAGGGCTTTACCGCCACCATAGTTGTGCCACGCGAGCACCATGTTAGGGTCCATGCCGAATGCCGGGCCCGAACCCCACAGCGCCATCGCGGAATTTTTACCGTACCAATAGGCAATCACGCCGTGGCCACCGTCAAGCGTACCTTTGCTAACCGCGTCGAGTAGATCGAACGCTCTGACCACTGAGCCCGTCGGCAGCACTTCTATTTTCAAACGGCCGCCAGCCATATCATTCACGCGCTTGGCGAAGTCGTTTGCATACTCATGAAAAATATCTTTGGCCGGCCAAGTCGATTGGAAACGCAGGCTGACCGTTTGTGCTTTCGCAATCATCGGGAAGCCGGTAATGGCGGCACCACCGGCAGCGGCTGAGCCTGCTAAAAACTTGCGGCGCGTTTGCGGCGATTTCGTTTTGGTTTCTTGCGTCATATATGTCCTCGTATATTGTTGTGTTGATGATTGTAAATTGAGCGCCGGTTGAAAACACTGTCGTACACATTAGCGCGACGCACTCTGCGTAGGCCCCAATCAACCGAGCACTTCAAGGCAACCTGCCGATGTTAAGCTCAGCGCAGCGACAGCGCAAGCAACACCGTTGGCCACTAACAACAGAAAAATTCGAGCGTTTAATAATGAATTTTGCGCACTCGTAAACTAAGCACCGTGGCTCACCAAACATGTTGCGTCGCACCATCAATTAGCGCTCCGTAAACTGCAGGGTTTGAGTCATTTTTTGCGGCATCGCAACAAAATTGATTGATACCTTCGCGGCGCTTTTTTGCAATCTTGCACGGTGGCAGCCAAGCGACACCTGCCACCCGTATCGACTTGCTTTAGCGGGAGTTTTTAGAGGCATTGTCAGAAACAGCTGCGGTGTCAAGCTCAGCACCGGGGCTGCGATCATGGCGTCAAAATAATATGGACCCGATAGGGGCCGTGAGCACCGATGACGATGGTCTGCTCAATATCGGCGGTCCGTGAGGGGCCACTGACAAAAAACGTCGAACGCGGCAACTCTCCACGCTCGGCTCTGAGGAGCCGAAACGCGTCTTCCATCGTGTGCACTACCCGCGTTTTAGACAACACACAAATATGGGTTTCAGGAAGCAGCGCGTGGAGCTTGGGTGTGGTGGGCGACGAAAGCAATAGTAAGGTGCCGGTTTCACCGATCGCGCAGAAACAGTCTGTGATGCCAACCATGTCGTCGCCGTTGGCAAGACGATTCTCATAGGTGATGCCAACGGCAGCCCAGTTCAGATTGCCAAGCGAAGGCCAGCCAACCACGCGGCTGTCGAGGCCGTTTTGCTCCAAATAGCGCGCCGCTGCTTGTGCAACATCACCAACAGACGCCACCTCCACCACCGAGGATTTCAGGCGATCACTCTCCTGCACAAAACGCTCAACCGGACTCTCGCGCGCAATCGAGGGCTGCGGGCCACGTTCTTGGCGGGTGATGTGCATACGCACCTGCGAAATTTCGGCACCGGTAGTAAGCCCATCTCGTCCGCTGTTGCGACGAATCCGCGCCAAGATGTTGTCGCGCGCACTCATGTCGGTTCGCGCCGCGTTTGCCTAGTTGGGCGGGCCGCATACAATTCACGAAATGTCTTGCCCGCTGGCGCAGGCATATCACGGCCATTGGTCCAACCATCGAGCCCCGGCAGCCACGTGATGCGCTTATCTTTACCGCCCCACCACGACGCCACCCGCGCGGCGATTCTGGTACTCGCCGCATACAGTGCCGGTCGCGTCGCAAACGCACTCCAGACCGCGATTGAAAACCGCTCGCTAAACGGACGCAGTGCTTGATCAAACTGTCGCTCACGCCACTTGCGCATCAAGTCTGGCAGCGGAATCTTGACCGGACAGACCACCTGGCATTCACCACAAAAGGTCGCCGCGTTGGGCAAATCACCGGCGTTCTCGATGCCGACATAGGTGGGTGTCAGCACTGATCCCATCGGCCCCGGATATACCCAGCCGTAGGCATGACCGCCGACGTTTTGATATACCGGGCAATGATTCATGCAAGCACCACAACGGATGCAACGCAACATTTCCTTCATGTCGCTACCGACAAGTTTGGTGCGCCCTGCATCGATCAACACAATATGCATTTGTTCGGGGCCATCAAGATCGCCTGGCTGCTTTATCCCGGTGGTGAGGGTCAAATAATTGGCCGCATTCTGGCCGGTGGCCGAGCGTGGCAATAACCGAATGAGTGTTGCAAAGTCTTCCAGTGTGGGAATCACTTTCTCAATGCCGGTCACTACGCAGTGAATACGCGGCACGGTGGTCACCAGATCGGCGTTGCGTTCGTTGGTGACTGTGAGTGTGGTCCCCGTTTCCGCGATCACAAAGTTCGCGCCGGAGATACCCATATCCGCGCCGAGGAATTTTGATCGCAGCACTTCGCGCGCCTCGCGCGTCATCGAGGCAATGTCGAGTGTCCGTGGCCGGTGATGCGCGGCGACAAACAAATCGGCGACCTGCTCTTTTGATTTATGTACGGCAGGTGCCACGATGTGGGACGGCGGCTCTTTTGCGAGCTGCAAGATGTACTCGCCCAAATCGGTTTCAACCACCTCCACGCCCACCGCTTCCAGCGCGTCGTTGAGTGAAATCTCCTCACTCACCATCGATTTTGATTTGGTGACAATCTTTACCGCGTTGCGTTGGGCAATGCCAACAATGATGGCGTTTGCCTCTTCGGCAGTTTCTGCCCAGTGCACGACGGCACCGCGCAGCGTCGCGTTTTGCTCAAACTCAATAAGGTAGGCATCGAGATTGTTGATCACGCGATCCCGCAGCGCGGCAGCGTGGGTGCGGATATCTTGCCAAACATCCACTTCGGCAACGGCGGCGGCGCGACCATCAACAAACTTGCCCTTGGTTTTTTTCATCGCCGCTTGCAACACCGCATCGTTAAGTTTTATCGACGAGGTTGCCTTGAAGTGCATGCTTTTAACTTGCATTGTCAGCCTGCTTCAAAGAGTTTTAGAACCGCAGACGAACGCGGATGAACACAGATGCACGCAGACGAAACCAAACGGCGACCCAAAAAAGTACGCTGCTCGGGCGCGTCGACATGAAGCCGACTGAAATCAGGCTTCACGCACCGATTATTTTTGACCTTATTTGCGTTCATCCGCGTTCATTTGCGGTGCCATCTGCCGTCATCCCAGCAATAATTTCCGCGAAGTGATACACCTTGGTGGTGTTATCGCCGTTGCGTCGGAGTCGTCCCTCAATATTGAGCAAACAGCCTAAATCTCCGCCGACCAGCACCTTCGCCTCAGTCGCGGCAATATTTACACATTTGTTCTCCGCCATGCGTGTCGAGATATCGCCGAGTTTTATAGAAAACGTGCCGCCAAAGCCACAGCACTTTTCACAATCCGCCATCTCACTAATGGTCGCCCCCGCAGCGGATAACAACATGCGCGGCTGCGCTTTGATGTTTAGCTCCCGCAGGCCGGAGCAAGAATCGTGATACGTGACGACGCTGGTGGTTGACGGCGCGACCTCAAGCTTCACAACATTGACAAGGAAGTCAGCAAGCTCAAACCACTTTGCGGCCAGCGCAGCGAACTCTGCTTCCTCCGGTTCGCCCTTGAACAGATCCTCAACCGTGTGGACTTTCATCTGCCCCGAACAGGAACCGGATGGTGCAACGACGTAATCACAATCGCGAAATTCAGCCAGCACCTTGCGGGCCAACACCTTGGAGACTTCGCGCGCACCAGAGTTATAGCCGGGTTGGCCGCAGCAAGTTTGACTCTCGGGAAATACCACCGTACAACCGGCGTCTTCCAGCAGCTTTAACGCCGCGAAACCAATATTAGGGCGGACGAGATCAACTAGGCAGGTAACAAATAGACCAACTTTCATGCTCAGGATATTAGCGTACTGGACGCCGAAGCTGGCAAAACGATAATGTCTTGGGCGACCGGGGCGCAGTCACACGCCAATTCAGCCTAGATGGGCTAAATTGCCTTGGCGGTGCCGACGTTTACGGAAGGAAGCGGCGATGCGGTGGTGGATGGTGATGGCTGTGTCAGAACAACCTTGCCGGACTCAATCCACTTTTTGATACGATTCGCGTCGCCGATGCGGGTCAGTTTGCCCAATGAATCCATCAACACGATGATGACGGGGTTATTGCCAATCACCACTTGCATCACGAGGCACTTGCCCGCCTCATTAATGAAGCCCGTTTTAGATACACCAATATTCCAGCCTTGGCTTTTCACCAATGCGTTGGTATTGTTGAACCCCATCGGGCGTTTGCTATTTGGCAGTGTCACGTACAACGCTGGGGCCGTCGAAAACTCGCGGATCTGCGGGTACTTCGATGCTTCCGCAACCATTAACGCCAGATCTTGCGCACTCGCCACGTTGCCCGGCGCGAGGCCCGTGGCGTCGACGAAGTTGGTCGCCTGCAATCCTATCGATTTGGCTTTGGTATTCATCGCCTCGATGGCGGCGGCAAATCCACCCGGGTACGCGCGCCCGAGTGCAGCGGCGGCACGGTTTTCTGAGGCCATCAGGGCCAAGCGCATCAGGTCTTCGCGACGGAAGCTGCTGCCTACCGGTAAACGGGAACGCGTATTTTTTAGCGTGTCCACGTCAGCTTGATCAATTGTGACCGCCTCATCAAGATTTTGCTTTGCTTCCAACACGATCATCGCCGTCATCAGCTTGGTGATCGACGCGATCGGCACCGCCGTGTCCGCATTTTTGGTGAACAGCGGCCGACCGGTGGCTTGATCAAACACCATTACCGCGTGCGACAGCAGATTCGGTTGTCCATCCTTGGTGAAGTCAGCGACATTTGCGCCGCTCGATTTGCTGTGTTTAACCGTGACTTTTGCCGAGGTCACCTTCTTCACAGGTGCCGTTTGTGCAGCGGCTGGCAATCCCAATACCGTGAGGCCTGCGGCTGCGAGCATCGCGGCCAGTCGGCCAGAGCGGATCAGCATTGGATTTTGATGAAAGCGGTTCATTCGGTGTGCGCCGGTTAAGTGAAATGCTTCTGTTTCAGCCGTTTTCATACCTTCGCTGCGACCACCGAGTCTCTCATTTGCGGCAGCGGAACAGCGAACCATAACAAAAGTGACAGAATCCTGCAACAATTAAAGTAATTTATGAAGTAACAAACGTAAGCCCATCAGCAAGCCCATCATTATTTGACGACCTCCATATGAAATTCCTTGTTCAACAACAACCCGCATATGTCGCCACAGGCGGCACCACTCATACCCCCCCGCGCGATGACTTCGACGCGACTCTGCCGAGCGTCCTGTTTATCCATGGTGCGGGTAACGACCACAGTGTATGGATAACCCTTCTACGGCAAATCGCGGAAAAAGCTAAGCAAACCGGCTTAAATCTGCTCGCAGTCGACCTTCCTGGCCACGGCGAGACGTTTTCTGACGCCAAAACGACGATTGGGGCGTACGCCGACTGGATCATCAATTTGCTCGACAACGGCGCAATTGCGTCGGCAACACTCATCGGGCACAGCATGGGCGGCCTTATTGCGCTGGAATGTGCGCGGCGCTATCCGGGCCGGGTGGCTAAATTGGGGTTGCTAGGCACCGTATTGCCAATGCCGGTGTCGGAAGTTTTGCGCCAAGCGGCGCGGGATCGGCCCGATGAGGCCTTCGAAATGCTGACTAAGTGGAGCCACCACATGGTCAAAAACGCAGACGGCAGCTTTCCGCCCGCCACTGGCGCAATGAAAGCGGATCTGGCGATGCTTGGCCGCTCCCGACCAGGCGTGCTGGCCAACGACTTGGCCGCTTGTGCCGCGTTTGAACCAGACAGCGCATCCTTGGTGGCGATCCAAACGCCGACGCTTCTGATTGCAGGCGCGAAAGACAAACTCGCGCCCCTTGCTGGTGTCGAGGCACTTGCGCAGGCAATCGCGTCGGCTCCCACTAGCGTCCGCGTATTGGACAACACTGGGCACGCCATCATGCAACAAGCTAGTGACCAGCTATCGACGCTGATTACTGGCTGGTTACAAAACGAGACATCGTACTAATCAACTTGCTACGCTATAGCTGACAGCGGACGGCAAAAGCAGACGATAACTGGGGCGGTAAGAACAAAAGCTGAAAGCGGGAACGAAACGCGGAAGCCGAAAGCGAAAACTAAAACCGACTGCGCGCAAAAAATCGGATTCGATAAAATACAAATTGGCCGCAATGACGCGCGCCGAGTTTTGACGCGTGCCGCAACTACACAACGGGTAGCGCAGACTTCTCCGCTTCCTGCTGTTGCAGCCGCCACATTTCGGCGAGCTTACCCTTGGCATCAAGCAACTCGCGGAAGGTGCCGCGCTCAACGATTCGCCCCGCATCGAGCACCAGAATCTGGTCTGCGTCGATGATGGTTGAGAGGCGGTGCGCAATGACCAGCGTCGTGCGATCCCTAGCAATCTCACGCAGCTCCGCTTGAATCGCCTTTTCGGTCGCCGAATCCAGCGCCGAAGTCGCTTCATCAAAAATCATGATGGCGGGATTTTTCAGCAAGGTTCGCGCGATGGCGACACGCTGCTTTTCACCGCCAGAAAGTTTGAGACCCCGTTCACCGACCATCGTGTTCCAGCCATCCGGCATCCGCAAAATGAAATCCAGCACGTGCGCGCGCCGCGCCGCGTCTTCAATATCCGCGTCACTCGCGCCGGGCCGCCCATAACCAATGTTGTAGCGAATCGTGTCGTTAAACAAAACCGTATCTTGTGGCACGATGCCGAGCGATGCGCGCACACTGGCTTGCGAGACATCCCGAATGTCCTGCCCGTCGATCGTGATGCGCCCGTTGGTCACGTCATAGAAACGGAATAACAAGCGAGATAGCGTGGACTTGCCTGCGCCAGACGATCCAACCACCGCCACCGTTTTACCCGCAGGGACATCAAAGGATGTCTCAAACAGTATTTGCCGTTTGCTGTCGTACCCAAAATTCACGTTGTCGAAACGAACCGCAGCACCATGCGTCTTCAGCGCCGTTGCGCCTGGCTTGTCGGCAACTTCTTGGTTCTCCGCGAGCAGGCGAAACATCTTTTCGGTGTCAATCAGCGCCTGCGTGATCTCGCGGTACATTACCCCCAGAAAATTCAGCGGGATGTACAACTGGATCATCAGTACATTCACCATCACTAAATCACCGAGCGTCAACTGCCGATCAACAATGCCCACCGATGCGCGCCACATGAGTAATGTGACGGCGAGTGCAATTACAAAACTCTGCGCCGCATTCAGAATGCCAAGTGACGTTTCACTTTTGGTTGCCGCCTCCTCGTACTTCTGCAAATTCTTGTCATAGCGTCCAGCCTCATATTCCTCATTACCAAAATATTTGACGGTTTCATAGTTCAGCAACGAATCGACCGCCTTGGTGTTCGCCTTTGAATCCATGTCGTTCATCTGCCGACGATGGTGGGTGCGCCATTCCGTGATGCCGATGGTCGAGATGATGTACAGCACGATAGCGGCTAAGGTGATTGAGACAAATGTCCAATCAAACTTAGCCGCAAGCAGTATGGTGACGAGCGAGATTTCCAGCACGATTGGGATGACCGAAAACAGCGCGTAGGAAAGTAATGTGGAGATACCGCGGGTGCCGCGCTCGATATCTCGCGTAACACCACCGGTCTGACGATCAAGATGAAACCGCAGTGACAGCGCATGCAGATGCCTAAATACATTGAGCGCCACTTTGCGCATCGCGCGTTGTGTCACTTTCACAAACACGATATCGCGCAACTCGCCGAACAACGTCGTGGAAAGACGCAGCAGACCGTACGCCACCAGCAACATGACCGGCACCGCTAATATCGCCTTGTCTTTGTCGAGCGAATCGACAATTTGCTTCATCACGAGCGGCACACCGATGTTTGCCACCTTGGCGGTGACGAGAAAGGTGAGCGCCAAGGCAACTCGCCAGCGAAAATCCCACAGGTAGGGAAGCAACGAACGGATGACTGGCCAGATACCCGATTTAGGCATCGCGGTTTTTTGCGGCGTGGCAGGAGCAGCCGAAGTATGGGCGTGAGAATGCGGGGACATTTGACTTTGGGCACCACGGAAGGGGTGCGACTGGAGGTAATTTAGGAATGAAATTGCAGGCAAACCAGCAGGACGACAGTATAGACGCCAAGGCGTGTTACGCAGCGCAGAACCACTTCCAGTGGTATTAGATTGGTATTTCTACGATGCATTTCCAGGACACTTTCGCGCCCCAGACTATCAAGCGCCTATTTCCACAAAGGTAATGGCAAACGCCGTCGCTAAGTAGGTTTCAGTCAGGCGTCAATCAGACGCGGGAGCCATCCCGGGGCCCGTAACGATCAGGTTTCGAAGAAATTCAGATCATCATCCGGGGGTGCAGCAGCTGGTGCCGGCGGTGCGGCGGGAGCACTCGGCGCATTTGCAACCGCCGCCACACCTACAACGGCAGCAGCAGCCGCGACGGCGACGGCAGGCTTGGTAGCGGCGACGGGCAAGGTACCCGCAGCCGTATTGACTGTCCCCAGCGCTGCGGTGAGATCGCGGGTGATGGTCGCCACATCCATTGGCACCCGGCTTTGTGAGCGCAGTAACACGCGCGAGGGGATGTCGAGCAAACGCGCATCGGCAAGTCGCGTATTCGCTGCCGTATTGAGTTTGGGGATGAGATGCGTGTTGCGCCACCCGCCGGATTCGCTTTCGATAGCGTCAATGATGGCTTGCTGCGAGCGGACGATGCCGGCCAGCAATTCAGCGAGTTGTTCTGTGGTGATACTCATGATAATTCCTTAATCAAAGTCGGAATAAGGGTTAACGCTAATCGGGTTGACGCCAGTCGGCGGCGAGTTCCAGCCATTTTTGCCCGAAAACGCCCGTCATTGCTAGAGTTTCTTGGTATACAACACACGCAACAGTTGGGTATCGGGGCGGCTCACAAAATCGCCAGGACGATTTGCACCAGAGAGATCGTAAATGATTTCCAGATCACGGCCGACCATACGATAAAGGGCAGAGATACGTTTTGCCTTGTTTGGACCAACTTCACCGACGGTATCGAGCCGCCGTGGCTGGCCTGCTAACTCGTCACCAAACAACTCAATACGACCACGATCGTAATAATTGCCAGCCGGCCCAACGCC
The DNA here is from genome assembly GCA_014378085.1 of Burkholderiales bacterium. The sequence goes on from JACMOJ010000047.1 coordinate 25,104, forward strand.
GTAACGGTCACCGCCGATACGCATTTCAAAATCCGACGCGAAGGCAAACGGCTTGCCCGCCAGCTCGGCGGTTTTCATCATCCAGATGCCGTTCAACACCGGGTCAGTGATGGCCTCGCGCGGCCCCTGACGCACCGGCTCGCCCAACATCCGCACCGCTTCCGATCTTTTATCGCCGGCGCAGCCCGCGAGCAACAACAACGTCACCCCAACAATTCCAAACACCTCGGCTCGAATCAGACGCATATTGACCTCAGCAGAACCCAAAACCAAATGCTAACCGAGTTTGCATCCTGCATTTGGCACCCCGCATTTGGCACCCCGCATTTGGCACCCCGCACTTCCCACCGCGCTTTCCACCGCGCTTTCCACCCCGCACTTGGCACCGCGCACTTTGCACCGACACATGGATGGCGTAGCATCCCTTCCTCATTTCACTTTCCACTTTCCACATTCCACTTTCCACTTTGTACTTTCCACCTTGCACTTTCCACTTTGCGGAGAACACCATGACCACTCTGAGCGGCAACCCTGTGACTTTCAAGCGCCCCGACGGCGGAACCACCAACGGCTACTTGGCGATGGCGGGAGCAGGCAAACCCGGTGTGGTGGTGATTCA
>JACMOJ010000447.1 GCA_014378085.1 Burkholderiales bacterium
ATGGACATCACTGCCACCTGCGGGCATAGCCAGGGTCAGCAGCAGTGTCAACGGATAAAGAATTGCCTTCATGGAATTCTCCTGACGAGTCAGATACGGATGACCACCATTCCTATTACACTGTCAACATTTTCCTGGCCGGTGGTACGTTCAACATGAAATTCAATCACATCATCGAAGTAAACGATCCCCTGAATCCGCTGATCGAGCCGTTGACGCGCGAGCAGTTATGGCGGGGTTTGGTACTGCGCGCCGAAGCACCGCAACTGTTCATGCCGCATCTCGACGCCTGCACCATCACGCTGCGCTCTGACAACGAGGTTTCACGCGAACTGGCGTTCGGCGAACTTATCATCCGCGATCGCGTGACGTTCCACCCGCCACAAAAGATCGCCTATCTGGTTCCGGCGCAGGACGATATTGCAGAATCGACCTTGACGATGACAATCGAAGAACCGCAAGCCGACCTGTTCTATGTCCGGTTCGAATACGATGACGGCACGACGCAAGCGGCTGAATCGGTGGACGCGTTCTATAACGAATTCCGGCGCTCTGCGTATCACGAAGCGGATATCGACACGATCCGCATCATCCGTGAATTTGCCGAAGCGGGGCGATTCGACACCCCGCCTGCGTGACATTCCACGCCTTCGTCCGCTAACCGACCTGTGCGCACCACAGCCAATATTTTCAAATCCGCTGTTGCCTGCTTGTGGCGTGCGCATAGGGTCCTCCGTCGGACACAACGCGTTTTCCTCCATGCGCAACGGGATGTCACGCCAATGGATGCTGCCGGCACGCGCGTCGTCAAAACAGTGCGTGCCGTGCTGGAAAAACACGCCCCTATCCATGCAAATATCAAGCCTGGCGTTGGCAAAGCGATCTGCCGGCGGTTGCCGGCCAGGTGCCGGGGCTCGAAGCATGACAGTTCCGGCCAATGTGGCCATAACATGGAATTAATTTTCCTGCGGCGGTAAAAATTACTTATCAAGAAATTAGGTCGGGAAAGTTCCCCAAACTTCTCTCCTCAGGGTCAAAGCGAACTAAATGCAACATTAGATGCTCTTATTGATAACTTATAAAAAAGAGGGTTACGATGTCTACAATCATTGCAGGTCATTTCGAACAACAATCAGACGTCGATCAAGCGAAAGTTGCGCTGGTCCAGGCCGGATTTACCGAGGATCAAATCAGTGCGTTTTACTTAAACCCGCCAGGCCAGCACAATCTTTATCCGATCGGTGGCGACCGCGACGAGTCGCCCGGTGCCGAAAAGAGTGAAGGCGGCGCAGCGGGTGGCTTGACTGCTGGTGGCGTAATTGGCATTGCTGCCGGTATCGCCAGCGCGCCATTTCTGGGTCCCGTTGGTATTGCAACCGGTGCTCTGGTCGGTGCGCATGTGGGCGGACTGGTCGGCACGCTGTCAAACATGAAGGATGCCGAGGAAACGCAACCCCAACGCAAGTCCGGCATGATGCTGGCGGTCAGCACACCGGGCGCCGATCATGAATCGCATGTGGTCGACTTGCTGCGCGCGCAGGGTGCCGCCAGCATCGAACGCGCAACTGGCTCTATCGTCGACGGCAACTGGGAGGATTTCGACCCTCTGACGCTACCAGCTTTGATCTAACGCAAACGGGGCGGCACAGCGCCACGGTGGTCGGCGCTGCGCTATTGTTTCTTGCTTGCGCTTCCCCACTCGTGACTCAAGCTGACCTTGCAACGTTTTCCTGCGGCCTGATAGGACGCGGTGCCTCCCGCGCGCGTCGCTTGCGTAGTATCAACGACATCTACAAAACTCCCTGTGCTGGATGCGGGTTGCTTTTGCGTCTTCGCTTGGTCGTCGATTCTGAACGTCGTGACGATTTCTTCCTTGGGCTGAAAGCCGTCGCCTCGCACTGCGAACTGTCTGCCGCCTGCGGTCGCCATCTCGATCACGAGCGTGCAGCCCTTGTCGCGCGCCTCCAGCGGAAAAGGCACGACGCGTGAAAACGCCCGCACCGATTGATCCTGCGACACCAGCGCTACATCGACCGCCTCACCACGATACAGTCCGTACAGATTGAAAGTCTGCTTCGCCAGCGGCGCGCCGCGTTCGGTGACGAGCACGCCGCTAGCGTCGGCACGCAGGGTATCGAGCAATATGGTCTGTCCACTCAACATGCGCAACCAGGTAAAGTAAATTTTGTCAGTGGGATAGCCGCTGGCGACGAATCCATAAGACATCGCGCGTTTGCCACTGACCACCGTCGCACCGCGTTCCTCCAGCGCCAGTTGGGCATTGCCGGAAGCGAACACCTGCCCCCATTCGGCGGGTGGGGCCGGTACCTCGGCCTGTGGTGGTTGCTGAGACGGCTGCGGCGCC
>JACMOJ010000448.1 GCA_014378085.1 Burkholderiales bacterium
TAATCGTTCGGCGTCAGCAGTCACAAATTTTTCTCTTCATTGGCAAAATGCCAACCATATCAATTTTCGGCAGCAGCGCAGCCCGTAAAATATTGCTGATCGCATTCGCGCTCGCTGTTTCGGCATGCGCCGGACCTGCTCAGAAGCGTAGCAGCATACCGCAACCCGAGCCGTCGGTGACCACACCAATGGCACCATCCACGCCCGCGCAAGTGAGCCCGCCGCCGGACCCGATTGCCGCGGCCGTGCAAAACGAGGTTACGGCGGTCATGCCCCCTGCGGTCGTCTCGGAACCGGCAGAGCCGCCAATTCCGCACTTGGCACTGCTGTTGCCGCTTTCATCGAAAATATTTGGCAAAGCCGCCGATGCGCTCAGGCTGGGCTTCATTGCTGGAGCGGACGCAGACGGCAAGAATGCTGCACCCTACCGGATATACCCCGCCGATGATGAGGGTCCCTCGCTGGCCGCACAGTACCGCAAAGCCATAACCGAAGGTGCGTCCGCCATCGTCGGCGGCCTCACGCGGGATGGGGCAAGTACCATTGCCCGTGAATACCGTTTCGTGCCAACGCTAGCGCTCAATGCACCCGCCATCACCCTCGACCATGAGTTGCCCGACCATTTTTTCTACATCTCGCTGAATCTCGATCTGGAGGCGAGGCTGGTGGCACGGATGGCTTTTGCCGATGGACTGCGCACGCTTGCCATGGTGGCGGCCAGCAATCAGCTGGCAAAACGTATTCAGGACAGCTTTGAACTGGAGTGGGTGCGGTTAGGCGGGGGCATCGTCGCGCGTATTTCGTTTGGAAGCGACCCCGCCGATGCCGCGCGCGTAACCAATGCGATGGAGAAGCTCAGCGAAAAGGCTGGCACACAGACAGATGGGGTATTTCTTGCGGCTGACCCGGGCGCAGCACGTTTCATTCGCCCCTATCTGCCGGCCGGTATGTCGGTGTTTGTCACCTCGCACAGCATCGATCCACGCGCCGAAGCGATCGCCAACATTGACCTCGAAAATGTGCGCTTTCTTGAAATGCCCTGGTTCGCCGAGCCCGATCATCCGGCCGTGATGGCCTACGCGAAGCCGGCCCAGACGTTACCGGTAGAACTCGAACGGCTATATGCATTGGGCATCGATGCGTGGCGTTTGGGCCAGCTGATCGCCAAGTTTGATCGCGCGCGCGCGCTGCCACCGCTCGACGGGGTAACTGGCCGCATCGTGCCAAACGGACAGCAACTGACAAGAACTCTTTCATCGGTGGAGGTGCGTGATGGAAAATCGCAGCTCCGCCGATTGACGGAATGACGCCGCCACATTCATTGGACGCGAAAACAAGCGGCGATGATGCAGAGCGAATCGCCGAGCGCTACCTGACGCAGCGCGGCCTCAAGCTTGTGGCGCGAAATTACCACTGCCGCTATGGCGAGATCGATCTCATCATGCGGCATGCAGATTCACTGGTGTTCGTTGAAGTAAAGCTCCGTAAAACGCCATCCGGGAGAGTCAATTTTGGCGGCGCGCTGGCGAGCATCACGCCGTCCAAGCAGGCAAAGTTGATTGCGACGGCGCAGCATTATCTGGCCGGCTTAAAGCAACTGCCGCCATGCCGGTTTGACGCGGTGTTGTTAAATGGTTTGACTATGAAAGATGTCGAATGGCTCCGCAA
>JACMOJ010000449.1 GCA_014378085.1 Burkholderiales bacterium
CGGCTGGTTTCAGGAGTGGTGGATTGGCCGCAACCTGCAGCGCGGCCTGGGCACGCGGGCGGGGCCGGCCCACGCGCGACTGGCCTCGATTGAGCCGAACGCCGACGCTTGGTGGGATTCTGCCCACGTGCCGCACGATGAACGCTGGGCATTGTCCCTGCCAACCTTGAGTAATACGCGGGCTTACCTGCTCGACTCGCTGGAGAGCACGCTTGAGCTGCTTGAAAAAGCGGGCGACAGCGATGACGCGCTTTACTTCTACAGGCTTTGCCTCTTTCACGAAGACATGCATGGCGAGGCGCTGGTTTACACCGCGCAAACCTTGGGGTTGAACCTTGCCCCGGGCTTGCAGGCCGCGTTGACACCGCCGACTTTTGCCGGGCGGGAAGCGTTGCTCATACCGGCAACGATCTGGCAACTGGGCAGTGCTGCGGACGCCGGCTTTGCCTTTGACAATGAGAAAAACCAACATGCCGTGCAGGTGCCAGAATTTGAAATTGATGCCCAGCCCGTGAGCTGGTCGCAGTTTGTCGAGTTTGTGGACGATGGCGGTTACGACCGCCCGGAGTTGTGGAACCCGGACGGTTTGCGCTGGCTTGAAGGCATGGCCGCCGATGAGGGTCAATATCAGGGCAGGCGGGGCCCGCGGTATGTAGAGCAGATTGGCGTCGCCAGCGGGGCCGTTATGCAAACGCGTTTCGGCCAGCCGCGCCGCATGTCGGGCAACCAGAGCGCCATGCACCTCACTTGGTGGGAGGCCGACGCTTGGTGCCGCTGGGCCGGGCGCCGCCTCCCGACAGAGGTCGAATGGGAAGTGGCCGCTCACACGGCAGCCCGCAGAGGCTTTCGCTGGGGCGACGTGTGGGAATGGATGGGCAGCACCTTTAGGCCCTACCCAGGTTTCGCGCCCGACCCGTATGTGGACTATTCCCAGCCTTGGTTTGGAACCCACAAGGTGCTGCGCGGCGCGTCATTCGCCACTCGGGCGCGAATGAAAAGCCCGAAATACCGCAACTTTTACTTGCCCGAGCGAGACGACATATTTTGCGGGTTCCGTTCTTGCGCGCTGTGAAATTTAGGTGTAAATTAAATTTCCCTCAACGTGCAGGGTGTCTACTGTCCAAGTTGAGCAGGTAGGCCAACGCGATGACGGTGCATTCAAAAAATTCACCTGGTTAGGGGCACTGCTCGCACCTCCACACCCACGAATTCAGCCGTAGACCGCAAGGTCAAACAACTCAGCGTGTCAGGCCAGTAAATGTGGGGAGATAAGTTTGCACAATTCGCGGGTTGCGCAGTCGCCCACAACTGAGGCAGCGCAAAAACTCGCCACCTCCGACGAAGTAGAGCTCTCCAAAAGTGGCGACTCGCCAGTGGCCTCGTAGAAGCAATGCTACTGGGAGATTCACGATGCTGCAGGAAAACTCCCGTGCCACGCGTCAAACATATTTGGTAATTGCTTGCGCATGAAGCGTTGCTCAATACTGAAACCCTCCCCGCACAGTAATAGGCACTTGACGCGGTATGGATCTGCTTGATAACCGCTGCCACGGGCACGCAAGCCTTTCGGGCAGCGAATTGGAAATTGCAGCTAACCAAGTAAATTGATGGATTTTCAACGGTCAAAAAAACGTTGGAAATTGCCAAAAATGTCACGAAAACGGGAAATATCTCGAGTTGGGAAATGCTTGCTACATCGCTTGGCAGTTAACAATCAGCCTAAGCCACGTCGTTGTGGCATTGTGGCGTTATGCGCTGTTATTTCTCAATCCAAAAGGATCAATGGCACTATCAAAAAATTGGCAGCTTTCGGCATTTGAATATTATGTTGAGTTTATTGTTATTCCGGTTTTGTTCGGCTTGGCGATTTGGTTCGGGCCAATCACTTTGTGGCAGATTGGCGTGGGTGTGCTGGCATGGTCGTTAGCGGAATATTGCATGCATCGGTTTTTATTTCACAGCACGTTCCGGCGCGACCATTGGGCGCATCATGTCGACTCCAAGGCGTATATCGGCATATCCGGGATATATGCTGGCGCAGCATACGCGTTAGCGCTGTTGCCCGCGTGGTGGATAAATTTGCAGTCGGTCTACGCAGGCTTTTTATTGGGGTATTTTTCGTATATGACCCTGCACTATGCAATACATCATCCGCAGCCTTGGTTTGGTCGGATTGTCTGGCACTTGGTGCGTAATCATGAAATGCATCACATCAAGGGAATTGAGAAAAACTTTGGTGTAACTTCACCATTATGGGACGTAGTATTTATGAGCTACGTTCGTCCAGTTCCAGCCGCCGTCGGACAAGAACCAAATATATAAAAGAGGCAACGCAAGTGAGCGCCTGCTATTTTTGCGCTTACATCGTAAATCGATTTTGTTAATAACTAACGTTATTTTTTATAACGGACCACATACCGTTCTGGTATTACAACCACATCATTAACTAAAGCACATCATGAAACTGAAAAATCTGAGCATCCCCGTATTGGCATTAACTTGTTTAGTTGCTTTCAGCCCGTCAGCCGTTGCACGCGATGGCAGCAATGGTGTGAGTGAAGGTGCCGCCAGCATCGCAGCTTCGCCGCTGGCATCAGTTAGAGGCGGTCCGATCGAAGGCAGCACTTATTTTGTAGTTGGCGCGGTATTCGTGGTCGCTGGAATCGTGGAGAGTGCAGGCAATGCGACGCAAGTTGTTATTCAAAATAGCGTAGACGGGAGCAAAGCGGTGATCAATGCTTCAGCGTCGGTCGCGCGTGACGTCGGCCTTTCGGTGGGAAACGGCATCACAGTAGTGGCTGAGTCGACCGGATACGCCCTGATTGCATCAGGAAAAGTTCTCGCCTTCGTACCAAACGCAATTGGCAAGGAACTGCTGTATCAGTCGAAGTTATCTAAATGACGGTGTCGTCTGTGGTGAGTCAAATGGCTTGTGCCGTCGCGCTGAGCTGCGCCTTGGCTGGAGCAGCTCTCGCTGGGCAAACATGCTCGGATGCACCGCCGCGTCCGGATTCCGTACGCATGGCGTTCAGCAGCGCAAGCGCGCTTTCTGCCGCGCTGGATCAGGCTCAGCCTGAAGTTGCTCTGGTGGCGCGGGTTGGGCAGGATTTGTCAAAATACGGCTTGCGCTATTCGCATATCGCCTTTGTCCTGAAAGATCCGGCTGCAGGGCAATGGCGAACGATGCATCTGTTAAATGCATGCGGCACCGCTGAGTCAGCCATATGGAAAGAGGGCTTGGCGAATTTTTTCCTTGACGATCTGTTTAGTTATGAATCGTTGTTGATCATTCCGTCGCGATCGGCGCAGCGTAAGATTCTGGAAAAACTTGCGGAGCCTTCTCAATATCTGCAGCTGTTTACGCCGCGTTACAACATGCTGGCCTACCCATTTTCTACGCGTTACGAAAATTCTAATCAGTGGGTGTTGGAATTGCTGACCAAAATGTATGCGGATCCGATCACTATAGACACTCGGGAAAAGTCGCAACAATGGCTGAAGTTGATGGGCTATGAGCCGACTACGCTTAATCTTGGTCCCATGACCCGCTTGGGCGGGCGCATGTTCCGCGCTAACGTGACTTTTGATGACCATCCAAATGAGCGGCGTTATGCTGACAAGATTGATATCGTGACCGTGGTGTCGATAACGCAATTCCTCAAAATGATCGATCCCGCAACGACACTCACGGTGGTGCAGGAATCAAAGTTGAATACGCTGCCGAAATAATGAGGTTCGGGCAATGCAGTCGATGCAGGAATAGTTTTCTAATTCCAGATATGCAGTTGCGGCATCGCTCGTAGGAGAAGTGAGCAGTCGTTAGCCGAGATTGGCCGAAGTTGGGATATTTAATCGTCTCAGTCGGCAAAACCGTTTCGGCGACCGTTGTTTTCTATGCGCAAGTGAGTGAAGTAATTCCAACGTGCAGTCATTGCGGCAAACATGGAAGCGTCGAATTTCGACAAGCTGGCACGATGTGCGTTCGCTCGAACGCACATCGGATATCTTTAAAAGCTGAAGACATGGTTCAGCGTTTGGTATGGGCGTTTTGCCGCGTAGCCGACGGGGCTTGGCTGGCGAAGACCGGCCGTTTGCCAGAACTGAATTCAACGGCGATCATGGAGGCCTTTGCTGCGTGCGTAAACTTCTGTTGGCCGGGGGAGGGGGCTGCCAACACCTCGGATTTACATCGATCCCCCATTGGCCGGCTTAGCATTGGCATTTTGCGGTCACCTCACTTCAGCGCTGCGAAACGAGCTGCAGCTCGCTCGCTTTAGCAAGTTCCGCCTACAGAAAGCCGATCGAAATCCAGGGGACGAGGGCAACGACAAGGGTGCCCAGCAGCAGTGCCAGCATGTAGCCAACGATGGGGCGTATACCTTCATCCGGATTGACTCTGCCAATCGCACAAGCGGCGTAATAGCCGACGCCCAAGGGCGGCGCAAACAGGCCTAGCCCCATGGATAAAACCACCACCATGGCGTAGTGCACTTCGTGAACCCCCAACTGGCGTGCGATCGGGAACAGTAAAGGGCCAAAAAGTACGATGGCTGGAATACCTTCCAGTACCGACCCCAAGATCACGAATGCGACGATGGAAACCAGCAGGAAGGTGGTCGCGCCGCCAGGCAATCCGGTCATCAACTCCGCCAGCATGCGTGAAAATCCGGATTGAGTCAGGCCCCACGCCATGCCCGTAGCGGTACCGATGATCAGCAATATCGCGCCAGACAGACAAGCCGTATCTACCAGCATCGGGAACAGGCGCCGCCAGTCAAACAGGCGGTAAATCAGCAAGCCCGCCAATATGCTGTAGACGATGCCTATAGTTGATACTTCAGTGGCTGTAGCCACGCCTTCCACCA
>JACMOJ010000450.1 GCA_014378085.1 Burkholderiales bacterium
CCCTGAATTTTTGCGTGAAACGGGCTCGACGGCTCGCGGAGCGCACAGGCGCCACATTTTTTCTTGCGAGGGTTTTTTTATTCGCATCAGGGTTTTATCGTCGGGAATGCGTCGATTACGTTCTCTCGATGGTATACGCTTCTGGCGGTCAATGCGTCAATACGTTGGTGTCTGATATGCCCGCCAATATTTCTTGCACCTTTCTGAAGTCGGCCGGTTTGACCAAGTGGTGATTAAAACCCGCTTCGCTCGACTTCTGGCGGGCTACCACTTCACCGTATCCGGTCATTGCCACCAACACAATGTTTGCAAGTATCGGCTGTTCGCGTAGCTGCCTGGCGACGGCAAAACCATCCATTCCCGGCAGGCCGATGTCCAGTAGGACAACATGCGGCCTGTATTCGAGCGCCGCTTGCAACGCGGCAAGACCGTCGTTCGCCGTTCGAACGCCATGACCTGAAGTTTCCAAAAGTATTGTCAAGGTCTCGGCTGCATCCACGTTATCTTCAACGACCAATATTCGTAGAGATTTGCCAAACAATATCGGTTTTTCCGTGGATGGCTCAATTAACTGTGCCGCATGTTGCACAACCGGTAGGCGAACGACGAATTCGCTACCACTGCCTATCGTGCTGGCCGCAGTGACCGTGCCGCGGTGCATTTCTACCAGCCGCTGCACCAGACACAAGCCGATGCCTAGGCCCCCTTGCGCCCGGTCCAATGATCTATCAGCCTGCGTGAAAAGATCAAAGATGCGCGGCAGCAATTCAGGCGTGATGCCAACACCGGTATCCTTTACGCGTATCACGGCTTCATCGCCTTCCTGCGCGATGGAAAGCGAAATGGTGCCGCCCTTGTCGGTATATTTTGCCGCGTTGGTGAGCAGGTTCACAATCACCTGCTCAAGCCGGGCAGCGTCACCATGCAGCCAAATGGGTGCTGGTGGCATCGACAATTCAAGTGAATGGCGGTGTTTGTCGATAAGCGGACGCACCGTCTCGATGGCGTGTTCCGCGACGCCACTCAGTGACAGATGCTCTTCGTGGAGGTGGATGCGTCCCGTGGTGATTCGGGAGACTTCCATTAGATCGTCTATGAGATGGGTTAATTGGCCAACCTGTCGCTCTATGATGCCGCGCGCTTGTTGCTGGGCAGGGCCCTCGTTCTTCTGCAGGCGAAGCAGATGCATTGCGTTCGAAATCGGGGCTAGCGGGTTACGGAGTTCGTGACTTAGCATCGCCAGGAACTCGTCCTTGCGGCGGCTTAAGTCGGCCAGCGCTTCGGCTTGTTCCTGTGTTTTCTTCTCGAGGAGGCTGCGCTCCGTGATGTCATAAAAGCAATTTATCGCGCCGGTGATCTCTCCATGTTCATCTTTTAGTGGAACGATATTGGCCACGATGGTCATGCGCGTGCCGTCGAGACGCTCGATGACAAATTGTTTGTCGTGCACGAGCGGTATTTTGCCGCAGAGCACTTGCGTCATTGGGGTCTCGGCGAAGGGCAAGTAGGTGCCGTCGGGGAGATACATTTTAAAGGCGCTGCGAAACTGCTCGTCGCTATCATCCGGACGCGGTTCCACTCCCCACAGCGCTACGGCGACGCGGTTGTATTCCTTTGTTCCGCCCGATGCGTCACACGAATACATGGCGATCGGGCCCCGATCAAACAACGCGCGGAAACGTTGTTCGCTTTGGCGCAGCGCATCCGCCGTCCTGGTGCGTTCGGTAATGTCGGTAAAAAGGACACCAACCTTTTTGCTTGCTGGCCCAGCGAGCCGAAAGGCATAGACATCCATCCATCGGTCATCCAATGCTTCGACTTTATTTTTGTAACGAATCGGTTCACCCGTCAGGACAACGTTGCCATAAAGCTCCAACCAGTACGCTTCAATATTTGGCAGTATTTCAAGCACGCGTTTGCCGATGGTGTCGTGCATGCCGCTATGTTTTGTGAATGAGGCGTTCACCTCCAGATAGCGATAATCGATCGGTTTGTTGTGTTCATCGAAAATCATTTCGATGACGCAAAGTCCCTCATCCATCGAATTGAACAAATCGCGGTATTGCTCCTCGCTTACGCGCAAGCTTTCCTCGGCGCGCAGGCGTTCCAGTCGTGTCCAGATACGCGCGGTGAGTTCGCGTGCGAGCGCAATTTCATCCTCCCGCCAATCGGAGGGCTCCGAACGATAAAGACACAGTGCGTAGCGCCATTGATCATCGCGCATGAGTGGCATGCAGATAAACGAGCCAATTTTGAGCGCCGCAAATTTATCCTTGCTGGTGATCGTGTCCCTGGCGGTATTACAGACAACGAGCGCTTCGCCTGTGCGTGCCAAGCGGATAAATTCTTCCTCGACAAAATCGGCGAGACGATAAATGCCTACCAGCCCCGGTACATCGTCGCGATGCCAGTCGTGCGTGACAACAACCTGTTCGGCTGCTTCGTCCACCTCGAGAAAAGCACAGATCGAGAGATCGAAATGCGCGGCCATTCTTGCGGCAACGACCTTCATCATCTCGTCTATATTTGTCCAGAGCACGAGATCGCCGCTGACGGTGGCGAGAAAAGCGAGATTCTTTTCTGCCTGTTCCCGTTTTGTCACATCGCGCGATACGCTCAACAGGCGCTCGGGTTTACCGTCTGCACCCAGAATCGGCGAAATCACCACGTCCCACCATTTTGGTTCACCGCCAAGAGTACGAAAAAACCCGACGAAACGTCCCGTTCCACCCGCTGCCGCTGACGTTACCGCCGCTTCTGCCGCAAGTCGATCTTTGGCACCCCAAAAATCGAACCAGGATGTATTCAAGTATGGCTCGATATCGTCAATACCCAGCATGGCCTGCCCACAGAGCAGATTCTTTAAATTGCCCTCAAGGTCGAGAAGCTTGATGCAGTCAAGACTGCTCTCGACAATGCTGAGGTTGAACGCTTCGCTGGTGCGCAATTCTGCATTGACACTGGCCAATGCAAGGCGGGCTTCGATTGCATCCTCTTGCGTCTGGTTCGCGCGGCGATGCTCCCGCGCACCCATCGAATCTGATTGATAGGCGGCTGACGCAAACCGCCCCAGATTTTCAAGCAGCCGCAGATCTTCGCTGTCGAACTTGCGAATATTGTCATGCGCGACCGCCCAGATCGTGCCGACCGCTTTCCCTGCAACATGAAAAGGCACCAGCAGACACTCTTCTATTGGCGGTGTTACCGATTCAAAATAGGCGTAACGACGTTCAACGTGCGTGAGCAACAGCGGCGCATTGCAATCGAGCACATCTCCACACGGACCAAAATTGCGCGGCGTACCGCCGCCGATATGGGCCTGCCACATGCCGGCGATGGCGGGCCAGTAGAAACGCTCCTCGTTGTCCGTCAACAAGCTCACCCCTGCCGAGCCGGCAGTGAGGCTTTC
>JACMOJ010000451.1 GCA_014378085.1 Burkholderiales bacterium
AGTCAAGATATTCCACACCGAAGTCGCCTATCGGCCGCGACGCCAGCTCGTCGTGCAAACGCGTGATGGCAACGAGGTGCTGTACCTACGTTTTTTGAATTTCTACGGCAGCCAAGTCAAACAGATGGCGGCAGGCAAACGGCTGCGGCTCTTTGGTGAAGTGCGCCAAGGCTTCTTCGGTGCCGAGATGGTGCACCCACGTTATCGCATCGTGGCGGCTGACGAGCCGGTGCCCGAGGCGTTGACGCCGGTTTACGGCACCACCGCTGGGGTCTCACAGATCGCAATTCGTCGCGTGATTGACCGCGCGCTGGAGGCCCTGGATGGCCAGTCGCAGTTCGACGATTGCGTACCCGCCGCGATTCAGGATCAACAACGCCTGCAGCCATTCCGCGAATCCGTCTTTGCGTTGCATCGGCCGTCACCTTCCGCCTCGCTTTCAAGCCTTGCCGAACGGACGCACCCTGCATGGCGGCGTATCAAGTTTGATGAGCTGCTGTCCCAACAACTAGCGATGAAAAAAGCCCGTGCCGCGCGCGACGCCAAAAGCGCACCGGCGATGACACCACGCGACAAAATCACCAAAGCCATGTTGGCGGCGTTACCGTTTGCGCTCACCGGCGCACAACGCCGCGCCGCCGATGAGATTGCCGCAGATTTGAACAAGACACATCCGATGCAACGGTTGCTGCAAGGTGACGTAGGCTCAGGCAAAACTGTTGTCGCCGCACTGGCAGCGGCGCAAGCAATCGAAAACGGTTTCCAAGTCGCGATGATGGCGCCGACGGAAATTCTGGCGGAGCAGCACTTTCGTAAACTGTCCGAGATGCTCACGCCGATCGGGGTCACCGTGACATGGCTAACGGGAAGTTTGAAGGTGAAAGAAAAACGCGAGGCAACCGCCGCCATTGCGCACGGCACCACCCAACTCGCAATTGGCACGCACGCGTTGTTTCAAGACGGCGTAACGTTCGCAAACTTGGGGCTGGCAATCATTGATGAGCAACATCGTTTTGGTGTCGGCCAGCGTCTGGCATTGCGTGAGAAGGCGGCGGTGGTTGAAGAAGCGCACCAACTGATGATGAGTGCAACACCGATTCCACGAACACTCTCAATGAGCTACTTCGCCGATTTGGACGTTTCAATCATTGATGAGTTGCCGCCAGGTCGCACGCCAATCTCCACAAGACTGTTGGCGGATAGCCGTCGTGACGAGCTGCTTGAGCGAATACGCATTGCGTGCAGCGCCGGTGGCCAAGCCTACTGGGTGTGCCCACTGATTGAGGAAAGTGAAAAACTGCAATTACAAACGGCGGTGGATACGTTTGAACGCATTTCCACTGAGTTTCCGGATTTACGCGTCGGCCTTGTGCACGGCCGGATGAAGCCTGCCGAAAAAAACGCGGTGATGCAAAAATTTGTCGCCAACGAAATTCAATTACTGGTGGCAACAACGGTGATCGAGGTCGGCGTGGACGTATCGAATGCGACCATCATGGTGATTGAGCACGCAGAGCGGATGGGGCTTTCCCAATTACACCAGCTGCGCGGGCGCGTCGGTCGTGGCGCCAAACAAAGCGCCTGCGTACTGTTGTACCAATCGCCGTTGGGTGCGTTGGCCAAAGCACGACTGAAGGTGATCTATGAATCCACTGACGGCTTTGAGATTGCGCGACAGGATTTGTTGATCCGCGGCCCCGGCGAACATTTGGGTGCGCGCCAGTCCGGCGCGCCTCTGCTACGCTTTGCCGACATCGAACGCGATATCGATTTACTCGACGCGGCGCGGGATGCCGCGACGTGGATGTTGCAATACGATGCCATGAATGCCGACAAACATTTGGCGCGTTGGCTTGGCTCACGTCAGCACTACTTGAAGGCCTAACCATTGCGCGTTAAATCCATCATGAAAAGCGTGAACACGCAATTCGCGCTCCCCCAACCGCTATCCCTATCCCGCCGCAGTGGGCGAGCGGAGGTTTCAGCCGTAAATCGCTTCAGCACATTGCGGAACACCTACTAATATGCGCACCGTCAAGCTCACCCAGCCAGATGCGTGGCAGCAAATGCCTCCGACCGGTGCGCTACGCAAATGGATGACCGACCGCGGCTCACTCACGGCACGTATTGTTTCCAACTTTTCCGATTTTAATTTGCTTCGCACCAGCCAGCATTTGGCAGTCCCGCTTCATGACGAGCGCCGTGTCCTGCACCTGCGGTGCGGTGAATTGGCGATGGTGCGCGAGGTCGTGCTGCGTTCTGGCAGCATCCCGCTGGTGTTTGCCCATACGGCGGTGCACCCGCGTGACCTTGCAGGCGCTTGGCGGGGGCTGTCTCGTTTAGGGTCGCGACCGCTGGCGGAAATGTTGTTCCACGATCCACTCGTTTCGAGAATGCCGATCGAGTATCGCAAATTACCGAAAGGACATGTGCTACTACGTCTAGTGAAAATTGACACAACAACCTGGGCGAGACGAAGTGTGTTCTTAAAGCGCGGGGCACCGCTGATGGTCACCGAGGTTTTCTTGTCGGCGCTTGTCGCACACCCATAATGAACAACGCGCGATGCCGCTATTTCGCCCACCAAAACCTCTCTGGCGCAGGCAGTTGAAATCGACTAACTTCTAAGCTTCTTTGATACACGTCGTTCTCCCGCAAAATAGCTTTATGCATACAACCAGCCCACCCTCGCGGCTCATGCTTTATTTAAAGCTCATCCGCTTTGATCGCCCTATCGGCACGCTGTTGCTGTTGTGGCCGACCCTTTGGGGGTTGTGGATCGCCTCCGGCGGCTTACCCAACACCACAATTCTGATGGTATTTATAGCGGGCACCTTTCTCATGCGTTCGGCTGGTTGCGCCATCAACGATGTGGCAGATCGAAACTTTGACGCACACGTCGAGCGCACCGCCGCAAGGCCAATCGCCGCAGGTCTGGTCTCGGCCAAGGAGGCTGTTGTCATCGCCGCCGCACTCGCCCTGATGGCGCTCTTGTTGGTGGTCGGGTTTTTAAATACGTTGACGCTACAGCTCTCAATCATCGCCGCCGCGTTGGCTGCGAGTTATCCGCTGACCAAACGATTCTTTGTCATGCCGCAGGCGTATCTCGGCATGGCGTTCGGGTTTGGCATTCCGATGGCCTTTGCCGCCACACAAAACGCCGTGCCGGCGATGGCGTGGTGGCTGCTGGCCGCCAACGTGTTTTGGACAATCGCCTATGACACCGAATACGCGATGGTGGATCGTGATGACGACTTAAAGATTGGCATTCACACCTCAGCCATTTTGTTCGGTCGATTTGACGTCGCCGCAGTAATGTTGTGCTACCTGCTGTCGTTATGCCTGCTCGTTTTTGTCGGCAAACATGTCGGGCTCGGCTGGCCTTATTGGGTTGGCCTAACGGTAGCCTCGGGGATCGCGCTCTATCACTACGCACTGATCCATCAGCGCAAGCAAGATCTTTGCTTCAAGGCGTTTCTGCACAACAACTGGTTTGGTGCGGCAGTGTTCGCGGGCATTGCGGCGGACTACGCGTTACGCTAGCGACTGACTAATTCGCTAACGATCGGCTGGAGCAATGAGATTCCTCGTCGGCACGTTGTGCCTCGCGGGGCACCACAAACTAAGAAGCCGGCCAGTTCTTGATGTACTGCTTGAGTAGCTTGTTTTCAAACGCTACGTCTTTGATCGCACTTCGGGCAATGTCGTAGAAAGACAGAATGCCGACCAACTGATCGTGATCCATCACCGGCACGTGGGTAATGTGCATTTCCGTCATCAAGCTTCGCAGATGATCCACGCTATCGTCGGGTTTGGCTGTCGGCGGATTGGCCTTCATTACATGGCGACACTTGGCCTGCATGATGGCACCACCTTGTGTATTGAGTGCCGCCAGAATTTCTCGAAGCGTGATGAGACCCAGCATGTCACCGGCATCGGCAACGATCACACTGCTGATTGCTTTTTCAGTCATCAATGCAACGGCCTCGGCGACACCAACTTCGGGGCCTAACGTAAACAAGGTCGCGTTCGGCGACTGTTTGGCTTTGTCAGCCAACAATTCAGAAACGGTCATGCTCATCGATCACTCCGCAATAGTTATGCCAGCGGAAGCATAACAAAGCCAAGCGGTTTGTGTGCGACTTACTTAATCACGCGCAAGCTACCGCGCGGTGGGCCCTTTGGCTTATCCGGATGATTGGTGGCATCTGGTTTTTGATACAGCTCTTCACCATCGCCCGTATTTGCGCTCATGACGGTGACATCGGCGACACGCGGGACGGACTGCAACATCGGCGCGTGGCCTCCAACAGCAGGAGCGGTAGCGTTATCGGCGAAAGACTCGGGAGGTGATTCAGGTTCAAAAAATACGCCGCGCCCATTCTCGCGGGCGAAGATGGCCTGCACAGCGTAGATCGGGATCGAAATCTCTCGCGAGACGCCATTGAATCTGGCCGAAAACTGGATTAAGTCGTTGCCGATGGTGAGGTTTCGCGTGGCTTGTTGCGCCACCGATAGGACGATTTCGCCGTTCTTGACGTACTCCATCGGCACACGAACGTTGTGGTCAACTTTGACGCTGAGATACGGCGTATAGGTGGTGTCGGCACACCATTCATATATCCCGCGGATCAGATACGGTTTAGTGGATAGCTCAGACACAATCTCGTCCGACGCCTTTCGCTCGCTTCGGTTCGCATCTTGCCTGCGCGGGCGCATACTCCGCCGTCCGCTGAGCGATGCCCGCACACCAGTCATATCTCCCACGGATCAGATACGGTTTAGTGGAGAGTTCCGACACGTTCACCCCCGTACTCGCCGCGCTTACTTGCGCATCGCTTTCTCGGATGCCGTCATCGAATCGATGAACGCTTGGCGCGAGAACAAACGCTCGGCGTACTTCAGCAACGGCGCCGCCGTTTTAGGAATCTCGACTTGATATTGGTCCAGACGCCAAAGCAACGGGGCGATCGCGACGTCAAGCATCGAGAACTCGTCGCCGAGCATGTGTTTCTGCTTGACAAAAATTGGCGCCAGCTGGATCAGGCTTTCGCGAATGTAGAGGCGCGCCTTATCGTGACCCGCTTGTTTGCCGCGCTCAAGCGTGTCGACATGGTTAAAGATTTCATTCTCCATGCGATATAGGATCAAACGTGCACGCGCCCGCATTACCGGGTCGGCTGGCATTAACTGTGGATGCGGAAAACGCTCATCAATGTATTCATTGATGATGTTCGATTCGTACAGAATCAAATCGCGCTCAACCAGCACGGGCGTGCGGTTGTACGGATTCATGACCGCAAGATCTTCCGGCTTGTTCATCAAATCCACGTCGAGGATCTGAAAGTCCATGCCCTTTGCATAGAGCACAATACGGCAGCGGTGGCTAAACGGGCAGGTGGTGCCAGAGTACAAGGTCATCATGGTACGTACCTTTTTCTTATCAAAATTGTTACGTGACTCCTGCGGCGCAGAAGTCGTTGTTGCACTGGATCAGACTCTGCTTATTTGACGTCTTTCCAGTACTCGCGTTTCACAATCAGCGCGGCAAAAAACGCGAGTGCGAGAAACAACATTACGAATACACCGATTTGCGCGCGTTTGACGCTTGCGGGTTCTCCCATAAACGTCAAATAGTTGACGATGTCACGCACGTACATGTCGTATTCCTGCTGGCTCATCGTGCCTTTGCGTTCCACCACAAGCTTGGTGACATTCTCTTTTTTACCGTGAGATTCCTTTTCGCCAACCACCGTTTTTGCGAGAGAGCCCTGCATGTCGTGGAGCACATGCGGCATCCCCACATTCGGAAACACCTCGTTGTTCCAGCCGGTTGGTGACTTCGGATCAACGTAAAAAGTACGCAGGTAGGTGTAGATCCAATCAGAGCCTCGCACACGGGCGACCAATGTCAGGTCAGGCGGCACCGCACCGAACCAAGACTTGGCATCTTTCGCATCGAGCGCGGTCGTCATGTAATCGCTGAATTTAGTATCCGGGCTAAACATCAAGTTGGCTTTGATTTGCTCTTCGGTCAGACCGATCTGCGTCAAATGTCCCCAGCGCATAAACTGCGCGTTGTGGCAGTTCAGACAGTTGGTGATGAACGCTTTTGCACCGCGCTGCAGTGAGCCCTCGTCACGCAAGTTGATATTGGCACTATCCAAATGCACATCGCCACCACCAGCAGCTACGACCGCGCCGGACGCAAACAAGCCCAATGAAACGCAAAGCGCGGTAAAAAATGCACGATTGACAGTTTTCATTAGTGCGTCACCCTAGTTGGTTCGGGTTTCTCATTCGGGATGTCCTTCTTGGTGTACCAAGGCATCAACAAGAAGAAGGAGAAGTAGACCACGGTCAAAATTCGTGACGCGATCGTCGCGGTATCAACCCCACCGATTAACGGGATTGAGTGCGGGATCTGACCCCACACTGTCGTGGGCACCACGCCAAGATAACCGAGCACCAAGAAGCTGATCACGAACGAGGCAAAGAAGCGCTTATAGATCGGGCCACGGTAGCGGATTGAACGCACCTTGCCGCGATCCAACCATGGCAGCACGAACAAAATCAAAGTCGCCGCACCCATTACCGCGACACCCCAAAATTGGGACCCTAAAAACGACGGCACGGCACGCAGCATTGCGTAGAACGGCGTGAAGTACCAGACCGGCGCAATGTGAGCCGGTGTCTGCAACGGGTCGGCCTGTTGAAAGTTTGGCTTCTCTAGAAAATAGCCGCCCATTTCTGGCGCGAAAAACACAATCGCCGAAAATACCGACAGAAACACGACCACGCCAACCGCATCCTTGACCGTGTAGTACGGATGAAACGGAATCCCGTCAAGAGGCGTTCCGGTTTTTGGGTCGATATTTTTTTTGATTTCAATGCCATCCGGATTGTTTGAGCCAACCTCATGCAGCGCCATGATGTGCGCCGCAACCAAGCCCAACAACACCATCGGCAACGCAATGACGTGAAACGCAAAGAAACGATTTAACGTAGCGTCACCAATATTGAAATCGCCGCGGATCCAGATGGCCAAATCTTCACCGATGATCGGCACCGCCGCAAACAGGTTGATGATCACCTGTGCGCCCCAATAGGACATTTGTCCCCACGGTAACAAGTAACCAAAAAATGCCTCAGCCATCAGCGCGAGATAAATCATGCAACCAAAAATCCACAGCAATTCGCGCGGCTTGCGATACGAGCCATACATCAGGCCACGCGTCATGTGTAGATACACCACGAGGAAAAACATCGATGCACCGGTGGAGTGCATGTAACGAATCAGCCAACCCCACGAAACGTCGCGCATGATGTACTCGACCGATGCAAATGCGGTTTTTGCATCCGGCTTGTAATTCATGGTGAGAAAAATACCGGTCACGATCTGCATCACCAGCACCAACATCGATAGCGCGCCAAAGTAGTACCAAATGTTGAAGTTTTTGGGCGCGTAGTATTCCGACAGGTGATCTTTCCACAGAGACATCAGCGGAAAACGCTCGTCTACCCAAACGATCAACTTTCCTGCAGGACCGGAGATCGGTGGCTCGATGGGTTGCTTAATCGTGTTCGACATGTTGCTTAAGCTCCTTTGGCGTCAGCATCGATGACAATGGTGTTGTCACCTTCAAAGCGATACGCAGTGATTTCCAGATTTTTAGGCGCTGGCATTCCCTTAAAAACGCGTCCCGCCATATCAAACTTCGACTGATGGCATGGGCAGAAGAAACCACCCGGCCAATCGGCTCCCAAGTCGGCTGGTGCAATTTCCTTACGATAGGTCGGCGAGCAGCCTAAGTGGGTGCAGACGCCTTTGACAACAAATATCTCCGGTTTGGTTGAACGCAACGCGTTTTTTGCGCTGGCCGGCTGTTTCGAACCTTCCGAGTTAGGGTCCGCTAGCAGGGCGTCGTTTTTTGCCAATTGGGCGACCATTTCAGGCGTTCGCTTAATCACCCAATGCGGCGCGCCACGATATTCCACCGTCAACTGCTGACCCGGCTCGAGCTTGTCGATTGGCACTGGTACCGGGCCGCCCGCAGCTTTTGCGCGCTCCGACGGGAACATACTGCCGACAAACGGGACGGCGATGGCCACGCCGGCAACCGCGCCAAGCGTGGTTCCGCCGATGACCAGCATCCGACGTTTTTTGGGATCTACTTCATTCAGTTCGATGGCGCTCATTTGGGCTTAACTATCTAGGCTATGAAGGGAGGATAAAACTTGTCTAGCGCGCTGAAACATCGCAACTCAGCGTATGGGGCAAGCGGGATTAGGCTAGAACTCAGTATTTTAGTCTATTGGGAGGGGCGACTTAAACCCCCTACCCGTCGCTAGACAGTGCTTTTGAGGAAAAACTCCCTGTTTTTATTGGCTTTTTTGTATGTTATCTTTTTCACTCTGGCGGCTTTGACCGCTATTTGAATTCTTAAAAGCTGCGAAATACCGTGCTTTTAGGCGGCTAATTGCCCCCCGGTAGAGTCAAGATCAGATGATTATTGGCTTGCAGCGGCGCAACCACAGAAAAAGCAAAAAATCGGGGACTAGGATGGGAATGATGCAGGAATTCAAGGAATTCGCCGTTAAGGGGAATGTGATCGATCTCGCCGTCGGCGTGATTATCGGCGCGGCATTTGGCAAGATTGTCGGGTCGGTGGTCGATGATTTGATCATGCCGCTGCTGGGGAAAGCGCTTGGCAACATCAACTTTTCGGATATGTTTATTGCCCTTAAAGATATTCCGCCGGGCACCGCCATGACCTTGGAAGCGGTGAAGAAGGCCGGTGTGCCGGTGTTCGCCTACGGCAATTTCATGACGATCTGTCTTAACTTCGCCATCTTAGCCTTCATCATCTTTCTAATGGTTAAGCAGATCAATCGACTGAAAGCCGAAGCGCCTGTAGCGGCGCCACCGCCGACACCGGAAGATGTAATGCTGCTGCGGGAAATTCGCGATTCCTTAAAGCGGTAACTCGCGCGCGCCAGCCCCTAATGCGCGGCCCGTGCGGCTGGGCTCGCCAGAATTCTGTAATCGGCCCACCTAAATTAAGTTAAGCTAGGTGTCACGGATCAATAGATCCGACTCATCTTTAAGTTGCAATTCTAGGGCTTCTCATGCGCCGCCTTTGGTTAGTCTTTGCTGAATTCGTGACCGTCACATTAGCGGTTGTATTTGTCGTCACGCTGGTACGCCCAGACTGGAATCCTTGGCGGAAAAACATTGTCGAGATCCGTCAAGACGGAGCGCCGACCAATTTTATCGGCGTGGGTGGCGCGGTCGGACGGCTTTCCTACGCAGAGGCGGCCGCGCGCGCGAAAGTATCCGTCGTCAACGTTTCGACCTCTCGCGCCAGCGCCTTGCCAAAGGGGCATCCGCTAGCGGGCGACCCGCTGTTCCGCCGGTTCTTTGGTGTGCCGGATGACGGCGATGGGTCTGGTGAGGCAACCGAAACGTCAAGCCTAGGCTCTGGCGTGATTGTGAACGCCGACGAGACAGGTGGATACGTCCTCACTAACGACCACGTGGTAGTTAACGCCAAGGAAATTCAGCTCTCGTTCGGCGATGGCAGAGTACTGCCCGCCAAGCTGGTCGGTACCGACCCTGATACTGACTTGGCGGTTCTACGTGTCGATGGCAAGGGCCTAAAACCCGTTACGTTCGGCCAATCCGACAAAGCGCAAGTTGGCGACGTGGTGTTGGCCATCGGCGATCCATTCGGCGTCGGCCAAACCGTCACGATGGGCATCATTAGCGCACTTGGACGCAACCGGCTGGGTGTTAATCGTTATGAAAACTTCATCCAAACTGACGCCGCAATTAATCCTGGCAACTCGGGCGGGGCGCTAGTCGATATCAACGGCAATCTGCTCGGCATCAATAGTGTGATTTATTCGCGCACCGGTGGCTCGCTTGGCATCGGCTTTGCCATTCCGGTATCGATGGCAAAGGATGTGATGGAACAAATCATTCGAGACGGTTCAGTGACGCGCGGCTTCATTGGAATTTCCCCGCAGGACGTGACACCAGAACTTGCCGAGTCGCTCAAACTTGGAGCGGCGCGCGGCTCCGTCGTTTCATCGGTGAGTCGTGGCAGCCCGGCGGACAAGGGCGGTTTGAAGACGGGCGACGTGATTGTAAATATCGACGGCAAACCCATTCAGGATAGCGTCGCCGCGATGGCAGCGATTGCCGCACTCAAACCTGGAAAATCGGCTGCGTTCGGCGTAATGCGAAACCAAAAAGAAGTTACGCTCAACGTTGAAATTGGTAAGCGACCCCGACCACAGCGGACGCGGTAGCGGCGCGGTTGTACCTTCAGCCTTCAACCTTCGGCTAGACCGATTGCTGAGCACTCGTCAGCGCGAGCGCGAGGGATGGAACAATATTGTTTGCCCCCAACACGTCCGCAAATTGAGAGCGCCGAATAAGCGACAGCGGTTGCTCATTCAAGCCAGCCAATATCAACCGCCCGCCTTGCCTGACAGCGAGATGGTGGAGACTTTCCAGCGCATCGAGTCCTGTTGTGTCGAGATTAATGACTTGGTGCATTTCGAGAATCAAAACGTCCGGCAGCTTTCGTTGCGGGTCGAGCAGTTGTTCGAGCTTGGTCACACTGCCAAAAAACAGCGAGCCAAATA
This sequence comes from Burkholderiales bacterium, assembly GCA_014378085.1. The sequence goes on from JACMOJ010000451.1 coordinate 10,654, forward strand.
AGGCGTATGCGCCGATTCGTTTGCCATCGGCGCTTAGCGACGCGTCTGCGGGCAACACAATTTCCTCAAGTTTGGTGAGCGATGAAATACGATAGATGAAGAATAGGCTGGACATCACCAGCCCCACCTCTACCGCCACCACAATATCAAACACCACCGTGAGCAAGAATGTGGCAAGCAACGTCGCGCGATAAAACATCGAATACTGCGCAAGCTCGCGAAACGCCCGCCACTCGCCCATCGAGTACGCCACCCAGAGCAGGATCGCGGCCAGCGCCGCCAGCGGAATGTGGCTCGCGGCGGGCGCCGCCACCAGCACAATCACCAACAGCACCAACGCATGGATGATGCCAGCCACCGGCGTGCGTGCGCCTGAGCGCACGTTTGTCACCGTTCGCGCAATCGTGCCGGTAGCGGCAATACCGCCAAACCAAGGAACCACAAAATTAGCCACCCCCTGCGCCATCAATTCTTGATTCGGATCGTGCCGATCTTGAATCATGCCATCGGCCAGGCGGGCGCAAAGCAAAGACTCAATGGCGCAGAGCAGCGCAATCGCAATACTTGGAGCGACAAGGTTCTGCGCCGTCTGCCAATCAAACACGGGAAACGCGGGCATCGGCAGGCCGCTTGGTAGCTCACCAAACTTGCTGCCGATGGTTTCTACCGGTAGGTGAAACACGGCAACGAGAATCGACCACACCACCAACACGATGAGCGTAGACGGCAATTTTGCGGTGATACGTTTGAAGCGCGAGGCGTTCTCTTTGTAGCCGACTGGCCACATCACAATCAGCAGAAGTGACGAAAGCCCAATCGCCACTGCGTACCAATTAACCGTGCTGATTGCGTCAGTGATTGCGGAAATTTGCGAGAAAAAATTAGACGGCACCTTTTCCATCGTCAAGCCAAGCAAGTCCTTGACCTGCGATACACCAATGATGACGGCGATGCCGGCCGTGAAGCCGGTGATGATGGAGACCGGAATGTAGCGAACCAAATTGCCGAGTTTGAAGGCACCCATTGCAAACAACAGCACACCCGCCATCATGGTCGTGATCAATAAATTCGCGACGCCATATTTTTCAACGATGGTGTACAACAGCGCGACAAACGCGCCGGCTGGCCCACCGATCTGCACCCGTGAGCCGCCAAGCGCGGAGATGAGAAATCCCGCAATGATTGCCGTGACGAGCCCCTGATCGGGGCGCACGCCGGAGGCAATGCCAAAAGCCAACGCGAGTGGCAAAGCGACGACTCCAACTGTTAAACCAGCCGCCAAATCTTTGGCGAAGTCGTCCCGCGAATAACTTCGCAGATGCGCCATGATGCGCGGGCGAAAAACGAAACCGATATTTGCCACGTTTAACCAGGTTAGTCGGCGGTGGGGTGCGAGCAGCTGTTGCGAGTGTTGCGCCTTTTGCAACTCTCACCCTATTATTCCCCAATCACAGGCTGACTGGTAATTGCGGGCTATCTCGCTACGGTGTATACGAAGATAGCGGAAGCGCAGGCGGCAGCTGTGGCCCTACGACGAGCGGAAGTCGGGCGTAGATCCATTGCAACAAAAGATCTTGCGCCGACTGCGTCAGGATTGCATTCGGGTGGTTCACCAGCATCACCAGCGAGTAACGCTTGCCATCATTGGCCAGCATATAACCCGCAATCGCGCGGACATCGTTTAACGTGCCACTTTTGAGGTGCGCGGTGCCTGCCACCACATCGCTGCGGGCACGACGACGGAACGTGCCATCTAACCCAATGAGCGACATCGATGAAATGAACTCTGGCATCACCGTCGATTTGAACGCCTCATCGAGCAGTCGCGAAAGTGAACTAGCCGAGATACGCTCAATGCGCGACAGACCCGATCCGTTTTCCATCACCAGCTCGGGCGCGTTGATCCCCTTGCGCGCCAGCCATCCCTTGACAATATCGGCCGAGCGCGCGGCTGTTGCGGGTTGTTTGTCGATTTCTGCGGAGATGGTCAAAAACAGCTGGCGCGCCATCACGTTATTGGAGAACTTATTAATATCGCGCACCATTTCGCTCAATGGTGCCGACTCGGTAGACGCGATCACTTTGGCACCAGCAGGTGTTGGCGCAAGCCTCACAGCGCCGTTCCAAACGCCCCCCATATCACGCCACAGATTGGCAAACACGCCGCCGACAAACCGCGCATGGTCGAGCAGCGAAACATTCCACGTTCCCTCACCACAACTGCGTGGATAGTTGCCGGAAAACGTAACACGAATATCAATTACCGATGCCTGTTGCACGTCGAGCTTGATACGTTCACGCCAATCACCGCAGGGCCCATCAATCAAACGGGCGCGGTTAATGATGGCTAGCTGCGCAGGTTTCACGTCCGACGAAATTGCAACACTTTTTTCATCGATTGACGGCGCGAATTGAAATCGAATGGTTTTGAAGTTCACCAGCAGCGCGTCCGGGCCGACGTTGTAGGCGCGAAGGGTTTCGCCATCAAACTTTGCCGGGTCGGCGTCCACCGCACCAAAGAATGATTTATCAAGTACCAAATCGCCCTCAATGCTACGCAACCCGCGTTCACGTAGGTGTTTCAACAGCAGCCAAAGCCGCTCGACGGTGAGCTTCGGATCGCCGCTGCCGCGCAAAATTAGGTCGCCGCGTAGTGTGCCGCCACCCAACGTGCCGCCACGCAAGGCGTCTGGTGCGCCTGAAATCAATACATCCGTCTTCCATGTGTAGGTCGGCCCAAGTAGCTCCAGCCCGGCGTATGTGGTCACGAGCTTCATGACAGAGGCGGGGTTCATCGCCCGGTCAATATTCTGCGCGAGAAGCACCTCGCCCGCGCCAACTTCTTTGACGAGGACGGCAACACTATCGGGTGCCACTTGTGCGCGCGTGAAGGCCTCGGCCACAGACGCGGGCAACAATAACGAGGGTGCTGCTTTAATCGTTACAGACTGCGCGTTTGCAAACATCGTCCCAAACATCGCGGCCACACCGAGCGTCACACGCAACACGCAGTTCAATTTCACGACAAGACCTCATCAATTGCCGCCAGCGTCGCCGCGACCAGCATCACAAAAGTAGCGTCATCAATCACATAGGGTGGCATGAAATAGATAGTGTTGCCGATCGGGCGCACCAACACACCACGCGCGAGGCCGGCCGCAAACATGCGCTTGGCAAAGTCGGGAGGCGCGGCGTTTATATCAAACGCCCAAATCATCCCGAGCTGGCGGTAGTTGCTCACGCGCGGGTGTTGCCGCAGCGGGTTCATCAATTCGCCAAACCGCGCCGCTTTATCGCGGTTCGCGACAATCACGTTGTCACTGTCAAAAATATCGAGCGTCGCTAGCGCCGCACGGCAGGCCAGCGCAGAGCCAGTGTAGGAATGTGAGTGAAGAAACCCGCGTGCGGTGCTGTCGTCATAAAACGCTTGGTACACCGCATCGGTGGTCAGTACACACGAGAGCGGCAGATACCCGCCGGTGATGCCCTTCGACAGACACATGAAGTCAGCGCGCATTTTAGGGCTGGTTGATACTTGTTCCCATGCGAACATGGTGCCAGTGCGGCCAAAACCGGTCATGATTTCGTCAGCGATGAGGTGGACGTGGTACTGCGTACAGAGTTCGCGCGCGCGACGCAGATATTGCGGGTGATACATTCGCATCCCCGCTGCGCCTTGCACCAAGGGCTCAACGATGAACGCGGCGATTTCGGCATGGCGTTCACGAAGCAGTGATTCCAGTACGTCCGCCGCAACGTCAGCGCATTCGGGACAACATGCGGAGTCGGTGTTGCCCTTTTGGTCGCGCGTCGGAAACGGCACGGCCAAATTGTTATTGAGTAGCGGCGCATACGCGTCACGAAATACCGCGACGTCCGTCACACTCAGCGCACCTAAGGTCTCGCCGTGATAACTACCATCGAGCGACACAAACTTGGTCTTGCCGCCGACACCGAGATTGCGCCAATAATGAAAACTCATTTTTAGCGCAATTTCAACCGCAGAAGCGCCATCGCTAGCAAAAAATGCGTGTCCAAGCCCGATGAGTTTGCCCAGACGTTCAGCGAGCAACACAGCTGGCGCATGGGTGAATCCTGCCAACATCGCGTGTTCGAGTGTATCTAGCTGCTCCTTGATGGCGGCGTTGATGCGCGGGTTGCAGTGGCCAAACAAATTGACCCACCAGCTCGACACTGCATCCACGTATCGCTTGCCCTCGGCATCCGTCAACCAGACACCGCTACCCGAGGCGATTGGCACGAGCGGAAACTGCGGATGGTGCTTCATCTGCGTGCATGGATGCCAAACGCTCGCTAACGAACGCTCCATCAAATCAGCATTGGTGTTGGGCGGGGATTGCGTGGGCACAGACATAGCCGAGCGAATGTATCACACCGGCCATCGCTCGCCACCGCGAAGGGTGCGACAAACTCGTAAAACCCGCCATTTGACGGGCATCTCCAAGCGATATCCCTTGAAAGCGCCCGCTCCTATTTGTGTTTCATTTTCTCACCGTTCAAATAGCCTAAATCCGCCGTCGAGAACATCCCAATATTCGGGAACACCTGCACGATCTCCGACGGCGAAGGATGCAACCATTTGACCATCGTCGCGGTGGTTGCCGTCGCCCTGATTAGTACTTAATCAACACGATGGCTAACAACACCATTCGCGCGCGTTCTGTTTCAATCAAGTGGCTCACGGATGCGACAGTCGGAAAAAAGAGACGTACATGGCACCCTTTTCCGGTGACTGCCAAATGAATCTTCGTTTTATTGTGTTGAATAAGGAAGCTTTGATTCAGTTCAGTCCTAGGCCAGACTAGGCGCAGATGTTGGCAAACGCATAAAAATTTCGACGCGGCATATGTTTGATATGCGAGGAGAAAATTTTGTGTGAGCAACAATGTATTTGGCCAACACGAAGCAACAAAATGGACTGAATCGGAG